>JABHXS010000138.1 GCA_018657165.1 Nitrosomonadales bacterium | reverse complement strand
CTTTTTTTTCTAAAAAGGTCAGGTTTTAATAGCTTTCTGATTCGAAAAGATAGAGATGCACAAGATGCATTATTAGGTCTAAGTGATTTTACTAACTCCTACCAAGGCGCTGTTGATCAAAAAAAACCTGCATGGAAGATAACTAAAAGAAATTAACATTATAAAAATGAAGAATATAGAAGAGCTAAATAAAGATTTTAGTAAAAAAACACCAGAAGATATTGTTGAATGGGCATTTAGAGAAACTAAAAACCCTATTCTAACGACAAACTTTAGGCCTTATGAGGTTACGATACTTCATTTGTGTACTCGCATCTTGCCAGGCTTAAAGGTGGTTTGGTGTGATTCTGGTTATAACACTAAAGCTACTTACATATACGCCGAAAAAATTATTTCAGAATTAAATTTGAATTTAAAGCTATATATACCAAAACATACCTCAGCATATAGAGAGGCCATCATGGGTGAAATGCCTGAAATCGACGATCCTAGACATGAAGCATTCACCGAACAAGTAAAACTGGAACCATTCAGAAGAGCGATGACAGAAATTCAGCCAGATTTATGGATTACAAACTTACGAAAAGGACAAACAGCCTTCCGAGATGAATTAAATATTTTTAATAAAACCGAAGCTGGTTTATTAAAAATAAGTCCATTTTATCATTGGGAAGATAAGGATCTTGATACCTACATGAAAAAATATAATTTGGTAAATGAATATGACTATTATGACCCGACAAAGGTGGACGAAAAACGCGAATGTGGGCTCCATAACAGAGAGGGTAAATGATGATGAAAAAACTAAGCCATCTTGACTGGCTAGAGTCAGAGGCAATACACATAATGAGAGAGGTTGCCGGCCAGTGTGCAAACCCCGTTTTACTTTTTTCAGGTGGGAAAGACTCTCTGTGTCTTCTTAGAATTGCAGAAAAAGCCTTTAGGCCTGGTCGCTTTCCTTTTCCTTTAATGCATATTGATACAGGCCATAATTATCCTGAAGTCATTAAATTTCGAGATAAAAAAACTAAAGAACTCGGAGAAAGATTGATAGTTGCATCTCTTGAAGAATCTATGGAAAAAGGAACGATTGTTCTGAAAGCTCCAGATGAACCTAGAAATAAATATCAATCAATCACTTTACTTGAAGCTATTGAAGAAAATGAATTTGATTGTTGTATTGGTGGTGCAAGGCGGGATGAAGAAAAGGCAAGAGCAAAAGAAAGAATTATGAGTTTTCGTGATGAATTTGGGCAGTGGGATCCAAAAAATCAACGACCGGAATTATGGAATTTGTATAATGCCAAAGTTCACAAAGGAGAAAATATAAGGGCTTTTCCTATTTCCAACTGGACTGAAATGGATGTTTGGCAATATATTGAAAGAGAGAATTTAGAGCTGCCAAGCATCTACTTTGCACATCAAAGAGATGTTGTTAAAAGAAACGGGGCAATTGTTCCTATTACTGATGTTACCCCACCTTCTCCAGACGAAAAAATAGAAAATATGATAGTTAGATTTAGAACTGTTGGCGATATTACATGCACTGCACCTGTTGCAAGCAATGCAGATTCAGTAGAAAAAATTATTATGGAAACTGCTTCAACAGTTATAACAGAGAGAGGTGAAACTCGATTAGATGACCAAGTCTCAGAAGCCTCTATGGAGCAAAGAAAAAAAGAAGGTTACTTTTAATGAATGATACAAATAAAAATAATACAGTTCTTAGATTTATGACCTGCGGTAGTGTTGATGATGGCAAAAGTACCCTTATAGGCAGACTTCTCTTTGATACTAAAACCATTCTTACTGATACCTTAAGTCAAATCGAAAAAACTTCAAAGAAAAGAGGCATGTCTGCACTTGATTTATCCTTAATTACTGATGGATTACAGGCCGAAAGAGAACAAGGAATTACTATTGATGTCGCTTATCGATATTTTAGTACAGGCTCAAGGAAATATATTATTGCTGACGCACCTGGGCATGAGCAATATACAAGAAATATGGTTACCGCAGCTTCAACTGCTCAACTTGCAATTATCCTTGTTGATGCACGAAAAGGAATGCTCACACAAACAAGAAGGCACTCTTATCTAACAAAATTAGTTGGCATTAAACATATCATAGTTGCGATTAATAAAATGGACTTGGTAAAGTATAGTGAGAGCAAATATAAAGCTATATGTGAAGAATACAATTCATTTGCATCAGCTATTAAATTGAGTCAGCCAGGAGTTAATATCGACTTTGTTCCTATGTCAGCTCTGAATGGTGACATGATTGTTGATAGAGGTAATTCTATAAATTGGTATAAGGGTCCAACGCTATTAGAAATTCTCGAAAATATTGACACAACAGAAAAATCAAATAAATCAAAATTAAGGTTCCCTGTTCAATATGTTTGCCGTCCAAGGGACTCAGCTAATGAAAAACTACATGACTTTAGAGCTTTTATGGGAAGAATTGAATCTGGGTTATTGAAAGTAAATGACAAAATCAAAGTGCTTCCATCAAACCACCAATCAAGTGTCAAAGAAATACGAATTGGTGAGAAGATAATTTCTGAAGCAACTTTTGAGCAATCTGTGACCGTATCTCTTCATGATGAAATTGATATTTCAAGGGGCGACATGCTTATTCATACAGAAGATATTTTGGAAGCCTCTAAAAGTTTTACAGCAAATGTATGCTGGCTGTCTGAAATAGCCCTTACGCCGAATAGAACTTACTTGATTATGCATACCACAAGGACTTCTAAGGCAAAAATTTCAAGCATTAATAATAAAATTAATATTAATAGTTTGGAGATAGAGCAAGCTAGCGAGCTAAAAACAAATGACATTGCAAATATCAGTTTTAAACTTGCACAACCCCTTATCATAGATAAGTACGCTCAGAATAGAAGTACCGGTGCATTTATTATTGTTGATGAATCAACATTTCATACTGTAGGTGCAGGTATGATTGAAGCCATAGATTAAGGTTTAAAAATAATTTAAAATTAACTGTAGAATAAAGGAACTTAAAATGACGTATGTTGTAACAGAAAGCTGTATTTCTTGTAAATATACAGACTGTGTAGATGTCTGCCCTGTCGACTGTTTTGTGGAAGGCCCAAATTTTTTAGCTATTGATCCCGAAGAATGCATTGACTGCACATTATGTGTGGCTGAGTGTCCTGTTGAGGCGATCTATGCTGATGATGACGTACCTGAAGATCAACAAGAGTTTATTGAAATTAATGAAAGATTGGCTAAGGTATGGCCTATTATTACCTCAAGAAAAGATCCTTTACCGGATGCCGAAGAGTTTTCTACTAAGACAGATAAGCGGAGCTTGTTAATAGAGGAATAAAAATTTAGAATAGAGGAGTAAAAATTTATGCTAAATAAAAAAAAATTCTTTGTTGCTGCCATTCCCCTTATAGTTGCTTGTGGGCCACAGTATGTTGAGGTACAACCTGGTTCAGAGAGTGTTAATTTAGTTAAATCTGTTAATCAGAATCAATGTACCTTAAAAGGTCAAAGTAAAGTTAGAATTACCGGTTACGCGGAAAGAAGGGGTAATTATACAGAACAAGACTTAATTCAGCTTGCTAAAAACGCGGCGGTTGAGCAACAAGGCAATACTATATTAATGATTGATAATCCAGAAAAAGGGAAAGGAACACAGTCAGCAATTTTCCAGACCTATAGCTGCAATTAACAGCTTATGAAACCCAAAGCTTTGTTCGGGTTATAAAAAATAGCCCTAATATTAAAATAAAAAATAATCCTAAAGATAAGCCAAATGTTGAAAACCAACAAATAGGCACTATTACACCCGCAACTACAGATGAAAAAAACATTTGCATAAAGGCTTGGCCAGACGCTGCAGTTCCTCTTGTTTTGGGAAAGCAATCAAGAGCAGCAATAGATATGATTGGCATTATTGAAGCCATGCCCACGTTATATAATGCTATAAACCCAATATTAATCATTGCATCATTTTCAAAGAAATAACAAAATATGACATTTGATAGTGCAATTAAAAACATCCAAAAATAACCATATTTTGTCAACTTCGATGGACTGATAGCTCCTGCTGTCTGCTTAGCAATAAAAGATCCCACCACCATCCCACATACTGTAGGTATAAATAAATATGCAAACTGTTTTTCACTAAACCCCAGCAGGTCTATCAAGAATATCGGGCTTGCTAGCACATAAAGAAAAAAGGCAGAAAAATTTGCTGAAAGAGCCAATATCAACAGTACGAATTCTTTATCTTTAAATATTGAGCGATAACGAGTCGAAATTGATTTCAAGTTAAAAGGGAGTCTAAGCTTTACTGGCATAGTTTCGGGTAATATCCTTGAGCTAAAGTAGATAGCAATTCCTGCATAAAAAGCCAAGAAGGCAAATATGCTTTGCCACCCATAATCAAGTAAAAAACCACCAAAAATAGGTGCTACTGCAGGCGCAATCCCAAATATTATTTGAATAGTTGCCATTACTCTTTGAGCTTGTGCTCCCTTATAAAGATCACGAACCATAGCCCGTGCAACCACATTACCAGCACCACCCCCTATTCCTTGTAGAGCCCTAAAAAACCATAACTCTTCTATCGAGGTTGAAAAAACACATCCAATAGAAGCAAAAAAGAATAAAGCCAATCCCCACTTAATAGTCGTTATTCGACCAATTGAATCTGATATTGCACCATGAAATAGAGTCATTATTGTGTAGGGAATAAGATAAAAGGTTAAGCTTTGTTGAACGTATGCAGGCGTTGATGACAAATCAGTAGCAATAATATGAAAACCCGGTAAATAGGTATCAATTGCAAATGGCGCAAGACTTGCTAAAACGGCAAGTACAATAACTTTTGGGTTGAGAAAAAGACTCATACTTTTAATTATAGATTAATTAAGGAAGTGCATGAAATTTTGCTAATCTCTCTTTTTCTTCTCCATCATTAATTCTTTTAGAATTTTTATCCGTCCTAAAAATAATTGGTTGTGTTTTTAATTGCGGGTTTTGTGCATCCTCAACGGCTTTTTCAATTACATTTCTATTTGGGGAAAGTGAGCATACGGGGTCTGCACTTTCTGCATCGCCTGTAAGAAGAAATGCTTGGCATCTACAACCTCCCAAATCATTTTCTTTTTCTGGACAAGATTTGCATGGCTCTTTCATCCATGAATCACCCCTGTACTTATTAAATGCTGGGGAATCATACCAAGCACCCTTGATCTTGGAATCTTTTACATTAGGAAACTCCATATTCGGAAGAACTCTTGCAGAGTGACACGGAAGCACATCACCATTAGCAGTAACGATCATAAAGACTTCGCCCCAACCATTCATACATTTTTTGGGTCTCTCAGCATAGTAGTCAGGAACAACAAAAAATATTTTCATTTTATTCCCAGCTTTATCCCTGAACTGATTTGTAATTTTTTCGGCATGATCAATCTGCTCTTTTGTTGGCATAAGCTGGTTACGATTAATCAAAGACCAGCCGTAATATTGAGTATTTGCTAATTCAACATAATCAGCGCCTAGAGCTTCAGCCATCTCTAGAATTTCTTTAATATGATCTATATTGTAACGATGAATAACTACATTAAGAACCATTGGGTAGCCACGGTCCTTAATCATTGCTGCAACTTTTTTCTTAAGCTTAAATGTTTTTGTATCAGTAATAAAGTTATTAATTTCTTCAGTAATATCGTGCATTGAAAGCTGAATATGATCTAATCCACCCTTTTTAAATGCGTCGATTCTTTTATCAGTTAACCCAACACCGGAAGTAATTAAATTACTATAGTATCCAAGCTGATGCGCCTCCTCGACAATCACTTCAATATCATCACGAAGTAATGGCTCACCACCAGATATTCCAAGTTGAGCAGCTCCTAGATCCCTAGCTTGATTGAGAACACTTAACCAAGAATTTGTATCTAATTCATTTTGTGTGTGCTTATCATAATCTGTTGGGTTATAACAAAATGCACAATGTAGTGGGCATCGATAAGTTATCTCCGCTAACAGCCACAAAGGCTGAGTTGCTGTAGTTGTGCTTGATACTCCATTATTTTGATTAGCCATCATCGTCCTTAATTAATTTTTTCAATCCAGGCTTTTTCAAGAGCTAACTCAACCATACCTATAATGTCTTTATCGATTCCATCAGCATCTGGAAATTTTTTAACCAATATCTCTGTAATATTAGCAACAGATGTCTTACCATCCACTAAATTTAATACTTCGCCTGCACCCCCATTCAATTTAACCATACCCTCTGGAAATAAAATTACATAACAATTTTGAGCCTTTTCCCACTGAAAACGGTGGTGAGGGGAAATTTTATATATATCATCTAATTTAATTGTCATTTTATTTAGGCTGTCTCATATAATCACGGTTATCAACCTTAATTTTTGAGGATGCTAACATGATTGAGTCCGCTATAACCCACAAAACATTAAGTTTGAACTGAAGGATATCTAGAGCTTTTTCTTGCATCTCTCTCGATGTACTGAAATAGTCTAACGTAACACTCAACCCATGCTCAACGTCCCTTCTAGCTTCAGTTAATCTTTTCTTAAAGTAAGTGAGGCCTGACTCATCTATCCATGGATACATTTCTGGCCAGGAACTAATTCTTTGCTGATGAATATGTGGCGCAAACAACTCTGTCAATGAAGAACATACAGATTCTTGCCATGATTTCTGTTTTGCAAAATTTATGTAAGCGTCAACTGCAAATCTCACACCGGGGCTAACCCCATCTAAAGAAGTAACTTCTTCCCTAGTTAAGCCAACTGCTCGACCAAGGTTAATCCATGCCTCAATGCCGCCTTCAGCATCTCCCTCGCCGTCATGATCTAAAATTCTTACTATCCATTCTTTTCTTATTTCCTTAACAGGACAATTAGATAAAATTGCTGCATCTTTAATGGGAATACTTATCTGATAATAAAATCTATTCATCACCCAGCTTTGGAGCTGTTCTTTTGATAGTTTTCCTTCGTACATCATGACATGGAAAGGATGGTAAATATGATACCCCTTTCCCTTCTCTCTTAATTTATCTTCAAATTCTTTTTTTGACCAAGG
>JABHXS010000048.1 GCA_018657165.1 Nitrosomonadales bacterium | reverse complement strand
TTTACAAACGTTAGCGGCTAAAGACTATCCTATTATGAAAAAGGATGAAGAAGAAAACACCTTTGTAAAACTCAAACAAAAAGATTTTAAAGATATCTTAAAGCAGGTTGATTTTTCAATGGCTCAACAGGACATAAGGTACTATCTTAATGGCCTTTTGTTCGAGGTGGATGGACAAAAACTAAATATAGTTGGCACCGACGGGCATCGTTTAAGTTTTACATCAATAAAACTTCAAAAAGATTTTGGTAAAATTCAAACCATAATCCCTAGAAAGACAATCTTAGAATTAGTTAAGCTTTTAGGCGACGGGGATAATGATATAGAAATTAATATAAGCAAAACCCAAGCCCATTTTCATTTTAATAATATAGATTTAATAACTAAAGTTATTGATGGTAAGTTTCCTGATTATGCAAGGGTTATTCCTGTTGGACATCCCAATTTGTTCGAAATAGACAGACTGACACTATTAACCGCCATGCAAAGAGCATCTATTTTATCGAATGAAAAATACAGGGGCATCAGAATTGTTATAACAAAAAATAATTTAAAAATGATTAGCACTAACAGCGAGCAAGAACAAGCAGAAGAGGAAGTGGAAATAAATTATCAGGGTGAGGAGATTGATGTTGGGTTTAATGTAACTTACTTAATAGATGTATTGAACAACATACAATATGACAAACTAAACTTTGCATTTAAAGACTCATCAAGTAGTTGTTTGGTAACGATTCCCAACAACGAAGATTATAAATATGTAGTAATGCCGATGAGAATATAAAGGACAACAGAATGGCTGAAAGCAATAAAAATGCAGATTATGACTCAAGAAGCATAAAGGTTTTAAAGGGGCTAGACGCCGTAAGAAAGCGACCAGGCATGTATATTGGGGATACGTCAGACGGGAGCGGCTTGCATCATATGGTGTTTGAGGTTCTTGATAACGCTATTGACGAGGCCCTGGCAGGCCATTGCGATGATATAAAAGTAATAATTCACCCAGACAACTCTGTATCTATTAGTGATAATGGAAGGGGCATTCCAACAGACATTAAGGACGGCGATGAGCTTAAAAGAAGTGCGGCAGAAATTGTAATGACAGAGCTGCATGCGGGCGGTAAGTTTGATCAAAATTCATATAAGGTTTCAGGGGGGCTTCATGGTGTTGGGGTGTCGGTTGTAAACGCCCTGTCAGATTGGTTAAAATTAAAAATAAGTAGAGCGGGAAAAATACATGAAGCAGAGTTTCGGGGCGGCGACATAGTCGAGCCCCTAAAGGTAACAGGGAAAACAGAAAAAACGGGTTCAGAAATAACCTTTCTTGCTTCAAAAGAAACCTTCACAGACGTTAATTTTCATTTTGATTTATTAGCCAAACGAATACGCGAACTATCGTTTTTAAATAACGGAGTAAAAATTGAGCTAATTGATCACAGGACGGGTAAATCAGAAGATTTTGCATTGTCAGGTGGGATTAAGGGTTTTGTTGGTTATATGAACAGAGCCAAAAACGTGCTTCATAAAAATGCCTTCTACGCTGAGTCAGAAAAAGATGGTATGACGATAGAGGTTAGTATGCAGTGGAATGACTCGTATACTGAAAACACACTATGTTTTACAAATAATATTCCGCAAAGGGATGGCGGCACCCACTTAACCGGTCTTAAGGCGGCGATGACCAGAACTATTAATGCTTATATTGAGAGCAATGAAATAGCAAAAAAGGCCAAAGTAGAAACATCAGGTGATGACATGAGGGAGGGGTTGGTTTGTGTTCTGTCGATTAAAGTTCCAGAACCAAAATTCTCTTCACAAACTAAAGACAAGCTTGTTTCAAGTGAGGTACAGCCAGTTGTATCGGATGTTGTTGGAAAAAAATTAACAGAATTTTTATTAGAACATCCACAAGATGCAAAAGTTATATGTAATAAGATTGTTGATGCAGCCAGGGCTAGATATGCTGCAAGAAAAGCAAGAGATATGACTAGAAGAAAGGGGGTAATGGATTCAATGGGGTTGCCTGGAAAATTAGCAGATTGTCAGGAAAAAAACCCAGAAAATTGTGAGATATATTTGGTGGAGGGAGACTCGGCGGGGGGCTCTGCTAAACAAGGTAGGGACAGGAAAAACCAAGCCATACTTCCCCTAAAAGGAAAAATATTAAATGTAGAAAAAGCAAGAATTGACAAGATTTTATCTTCTCAAGAAATAACAACATTAATAACCGCGCTTGGAACAAACATAGGTGCGGAATTTGATGTTGAGAAATTAAGATATCACCGAATAATTATTATGACTGATGCAGATGTAGACGGCGCCCATATTAGAACTCTTTTACTAACCTTTTTCTTTAGACAAATGCATGCTCTAGTTGAAAGGGGGCATATTTACATAGCCCAACCTCCCTTGTTTAAAGTGAAGCAAGGAAAAGACGAAAGATATTTAAAGGATGAGGAAGAGCTAGATCAGTATTTAATTGAATCCGCCCTTAATAACGCCACTTTGCTTACAAAAGAAAAGGGGGATGTTTTGGATGATGAGAGGCTAAAAAATATCTCCAAAGAAATGTTATTGACCGAATCAATTATAAAACGCTTATCAAACCGTTATGATGAAACCTTGTTAAGGGCGATTCATCATATTGGCGATATAAATTTAGACGGTGAAGATTCTGCAAAAAACTATCTAGAGCAATTAAAAACATTTATGACTCAAGATAATATCAATTTTGAACTAAAACATGACGGTGAAAATAATAAGTACTCAATTGAAATTAACCAATTTGTCCATGGAAATTTAAATACAAGCAACATTGATTCTGAGTTTTTATTAAGTGGAGAATATAAACAAATAATAAAAACATCCCTTTTAATTAAAGGGTTAATAGGTCCTGGCGCCACTATTAGTCGCGGAGAAAAATCTAAACAAATTACTTCTTTTCAAGAGGCAATAGACTGGATTCTTCAAGAGGCAAGGAACACATTAAACATCCAAAGATATAAAGGCTTGGGAGAAATGAATCCAGATCAGCTTTGGGAAACTACAATGGACCCAAGCGTTAGACGGCTGTTAAGGGTTTCGATAGAAGACACACAGGCCGTTGAAGAAACATTTACTGAGCTTATGGGTGATAATGTTGAGCCAAGGAGAAAGTTTATTGAAAGCAACGCCCTTGCAGTTAATAATCTAGATATATAAGTGTAAAAATGACGCTGAGTGAGCTAAGGTTTGTGGTTTCGGTGGCTCATGAAAAAAATTTTAGAAGAGCCGCAATAAAAAGTTTCGTCAGCCAGCCAGCATTAAGTTTAGCAATTAAAAAAATAGAAATAGAACTTGGTGTTTTAATCTTCGAGAGAAACCGAATGGGGGTTTCACTAACAACGGTTGGAGAACAAATTGTTAATCAAGCAAAAAAAGTGCTCGAAGAAGCAGACAAAATTAAAGAAATTTCAGCTCTTGAAACAAACACAAAACAAACAGCTATCAAAATAGGGATTATTTATTCAATAGCACCATATTTATTACCTTCAATAATTCCGTTACTAAAAAAAATATCCCCAGACATTATTCTTAAGGCAGAAGAAGATGTAACGAAAAATCTCATTCATAAATTAAAAGATGGGGTTATTGATGCAGCCATAATAGCCCTACCTTTTGATATTCCTGGCATAGCACTTCAAGATTTATATGACGAACCATTTAAGGTCCTTATACCAAGAAAACATAAGTGGAACAGTAAGAAAAAAATTAATACTAAAGATTTAGTAAATGAAAAAATATTACTCTTAGATAATACTCACTGTTTTAGTATGCAAGTAAGAGACGCATGTCCGGGCATTTCAAATAATGCGGAGGTTCAGGCAGGGACATCTCTTGAAACGATTAGAAATATGGTGGCATCAAATTTAGGGATTTCTATTTTACCCCAAAGCGCAACTGCAAAAAATTATAAGAATGATGCAATAAATATTTTATCTTTTGAAAGCCCAATTCCATTTCGTCGAGTCGCGCTTGCATATAGGCAAGGCACATCAAAGAAGGATTCTCTAGATATAATGGTTGAAGCTATTTCAAGCATTAAAGAGCAAATAATAGGTAGTTAATTTAAAAATCAATTAAGATATTTTTAAAAATCAGGTTAAGATTATTGATGCAATAGGAATTTACGATTTTTTTAAAATAGCAGATTTATTTGGGTGTGGGGAAAGCTTAAAATGAAAATAGGCATATTAAAAGAAACAACCAAAGGAGAAGTAAGGGTTGCTGCGACCCCAGAATCAGTAAAAAAAATGATTACTCTTAACCACTCAGTTTTAATTGAATCTGGCGCAGGAACGGGGGCTTCTTTATCAAATCAAGATTATAAAAATCATGGGGCAGAAATTGTTACTAGGGATTTAGTGCTTCAGTCAGACTTGTTGTTAATGGTCAGACCCATAGCTGAAAAAGAGATAACAAAACTCAAACCGGAGCAATTCATAGTTGGAATGTTGGAGCCGTTCAATAATAAGCTAAAAACTTTATTAGAAAAACAAGGTGTTTCAGCTTTTGCGCTAGAGGCCTTACCTAGAAATACAAGAGCTCAATCTATGGACGTATTGTCCTCTCAAGCAAATATTGCAGGATATAAGGCAGTAATTCTTGCTGCAGATTATTATAAAAAGTTTATGCCTATGCTGATGACGGCTGCAGGTACGGTCAAGGCCGCAAAAGTAATTGTCCTAGGCGCTGGTGTTGCAGGCCTTCAAGCTATTGCAACCGCAAAGAGGTTGGGGGCGGTGGTAGAGGCCTCTGATGTTAGGCCCTCAGTTAAAGAGCAAATTGAGTCTTTAGGCGGTAAATTTATTGAAGTGCCATTTGAAACAGAAGAAGAAAAAGAGTGTGCTATTGGCAAAGGGGGCTACGCAAAACCCATGCCTAAATCTTGGCTATTAAGGCAATCAAAAATAGTTGCTGAAAAAGCAATAGCGGCAGATATCATTATTACTTCTGCTTTGATACCTGGTAAAACCCCGCCTCAATTATTATCCACTGAAACAGTAAAAAAAATGAAACCTGGCTCCGTGATTGTAGATATGGCAGCTGGAAGCGCATCTGATGGCTCAGGTAATTGTCCATTAACTGAAAATGATAAAGTTAAGCAAATAAACAATGTAACCATTATTGGGTTTAACAACATACCTAGTATGTTGAGTGCAGACGCTTCTGCACTGTATTCAAGAAATATATTTGAATTTATTAAATTACTGATCAATGAATCCGGGCAACTTTTTATAAATAATAAGGACGAATTAGTGACTGAAACATTAATATCTAAAGGCAAATCTAAAAAGGGATAAAAATGACAGACCTATTAACAATTCAAAACATAACTATATTTGTTTTAGCTATATTTGTGGGTTACCACGTTGTTTGGAATGTAACCTCAGCTCTACATACCCCTCTAATGTCAGTTACAAATGCAATTTCTGGAATAGTAATCGTTGGCGCTATATTACAAGTTGTTGAAATTAACGGTGAAATAGTGACTTTTAGTAGCATTTTAGGAGCATTTGCTATATTTTTTGCAGCAATTAACATTTTTGGGGGTTTTTTCGTTACCCAAAGGATGTTAGAGATGTTTAAGAGGAAAGAGAGGAAGGAAGGATCAAAAGATGAATAGCGAGGCTTTCGCAATGATAAGTTATTTATTAGCTGCGATATTTTTTATATTTGCTCTAAGGGGGCTGTCATCTCCAACATCTGCCAGATCCGGAAATATATTTGGAATGGTGGGTATGGGAGTAGCAATTATTACTACCTTACTGATAGGCATAAATTTAGTTCCATCATTAATTACAATCCCCCTGGTCTCAGGCGCATTGATTGGCATTTATGCAGCAAAAAAAGTTGAAATGACCAAGATGCCTGAATTAGTTGCGCTAATGCATTCATTTGTTGGCTTGGCTGCAGTTTTGATTGCAACAGCAGCAGTTTTAAATGTATCGGAGCTACATTCAGTTGTTCAAAGATTTGAGTTATTTATTGGCGCTTTTATTGGCGCAATAACCTTTTCAGCGTCTGTTATAGCTTTTGGAAAGTTATCGGGAAAATTTGGAGCAAACCCTACGGTCTTTAAAGGCCAACATTTATTAAATTTAATGCTAGCAATAGCTATGGTTGTTGCAGGCGTAATATTTTTTCAAACAGAGTCGCTAATAGCTTTTTTTATAATGCTTTCAATCGCATTGATTTTAGGTATCACGTTGATTATTCCAATTGGTGGGGCCGATATGCCAGTTGTTGTTTCAATGTTAAATAGTTACTCTGGGTGGGCAGCTGCAGGCATTGGATTCACATTAAATAATTCAGTCCTTATTATTGCGGGGGCTTGTGTAGGATCATCAGGGGCAATCCTCTCATACATTATGTGTAAAGCGATGAATCGCTCAATTATTTCAGTAATGCTGGGGGGTTTTGGTGGAGAACAAAATGTAACGTCAACTGACGATAAAGAGCGAAATGTTAAATCTGGGTCTGTAGACGACGTTTCTTTTATAATGACAAATGCTGACTCTATTATCATAATTCCAGGTTATGGTTTAGCGGTGGCCAGGGCTCAACACGCTTTACAAGAGCTCACAGAGAAGCTTATTGAAAAGGGCATATCAGTAAGATATGCAATTCATCCAGTTGCAGGAAGAATGCCGGGCCACATGAATGTTTTACTAGCTGAAGCAGATGTCCCATATGAGCAAGTCGTTGAAATGGAAGATATAAATAGTGAATTTAGTCAAACCGACTTAGTGCTAGTTATTGGGGCAAATGATGTTGTTAATCCAGCAGCCAAAACACCAGGAAGCGCCATTTACGGCATGCCAATATTAGAAGCCGATAAAGCTAAAATGATCATTGTTAACAAAAGGTCAATGTCACCAGGATACGCTGGCTTAGATAACGAGCTCTTTTATTCAGATAAAACTATGATGTTATTTGGTGATGCAAAAAAAGTTGTTGAAGACTTAGTAAAGAAAATATAAAAAAGGACTTTGTAGGCCCATTTTATAATGTTTCATTGTTTCTTATTGATTACATGTCTTCAATGGCATCCTCTACATTGCCAACCACCTCTTCAGTGGTATCTATAGCATTATCAATTTCTGATTTCATGTAGTGATTGTAAGCATACCAACCGATAGCTCCAATGATAATTAATAAGATTAATTTTTTTAACATGACTTAGCCTTATAATGTTTTTAGTGAATAACAATGCTATCACATTATAATTAAT
>JABHXS010000116.1 GCA_018657165.1 Nitrosomonadales bacterium | reverse complement strand
TATGAAGGGGCAGGATAAATTAGGAAATATAATTGAGATAAAGTTAGGTAGCTCGCCAGCATACAATCCTGCATTCGATGTGACACCAGCAAAATATGTGACAAAGTTTATTTGTGAGAAAGGTGTTTTTGATACAGATGAAATTAAAAATATTGAAGAGCTATGATAAATCTACGAGAAAATCTACTAAGCATTACAAATAAACTCTTGGCGGCAGGATTAAATCACGGCGCAACAGGGAATTGTAGTTGTCGAGATCGCGACGGCTTCCTTATTACCCCAACAGGGGTCGATAGCTCTAAATTAACTGCTGACATGATGGTAAGAATGAATCTATCAGATGGTTCATTAATGCAAGAAAGTAAATATAAGCCATCAAGTGAGTGGCAATTTCATCGGGCAATTTTGGAAAAATATTCAGAAATTAATGCAGTCGTTCATACCCATTCGGTATTTGCGAGTACATTAAGTGTTTTGGGTCAAGATATTCCAGCTTTCCACTATATGATTGCTGTAGCTGGAGGCAGCTCAATTCGATGTGCCCCTTATGCAATGTTTGGAACAAAAGAATTGTCCGATAATATTTTAAAGGCAATTAAAGATAGAAAAGCATGTTTATTATCAAATCATGGCTTAGTCGCAATGGGTGAGGATTTGAACGAAGCATTTAATATTGCAGAAGAAGTAGAGCATTTAAGTAGATTGTTTGTAGAAGCAAAAAGAATCGGAGAACCGAAGTTGCTCAGCAGCAAAGAGTTGACCGAAGTCCTAAATCGATTTAATTCATATAGTCGCTGGTCAAAAGATTAAAGATTTCATTGTTAGGTCACCTTCTTTAAAGTAAAATAGTATTCCGTCAGCAACCCTCATTAAGATCTTAAATGACGAAATACGTATTTATAACAGGCGGCGTCGTTTCCTCTCTCGGGAAAGGTATATCTGCCGCAAGCCTTGGGGCAATCCTAGAATCAAGAAATTTAAAAGTCACAATTATTAAACTAGACCCATACATAAATGTTGACCCTGGAACAATGAGCCCATTTCAGCATGGGGAAGTTTTTGTAACTGAGGATGGCGCAGAAACAGATCTTGATCTTGGGCATTACGAGAGGTTTATTTCTTCAAAAATGACCAAAAAAAACAATTTCACTACTGGTCAAGTATATGACGCCGTTATTAAAAAAGAACGTCGTGGTGAATATCTTGGTAAAACTGTGCAAGTAATTCCGCATATAACTGACCAAATAAAATCTAATATTCGTGATGGGGCGAATAATGTAGACATTATGATTGTTGAAGTTGGTGGAACGGTTGGAGATATTGAGTCACTGCCATTTCTTGAGGCCATCAGACAAATGGGATTTGAGGAAGGGAAGGAAAATACATGTTACATCCATCTCACACTGCTTCCTTGGCTTTCTTCAGCAGGGGAGCTTAAAACAAAACCAACACAACATTCGGTGAAGGAATTAAGGGAAATTGGAATTCAGCCAGATGTTTTATTATGTAGATCTGAAAAAAAATTACCGCCAGAAGAGAAGGATAAAATAGCCCTTTTTACAAATGTTTCAAAAAATGCGGTTATATCTGTTGTTGATGCAGATTCTATTTACAGAATTCCGATAATGTTGCACAAACAGCTCCTTGATCAAATTGTTTGTGAGAAGTTAAATATAAAACCAAAAAAAGCAAATCTAAAACAATGGGATAAGATAACTAGGCTTCTTGATCAATCAAGCCAGACAATAAACCTAGCATTCGTAGGAAAATATATTGATTTAACGGAATCTTATAAATCGCTTACAGAAGCTCTTATTCACGCCGGTATTCATAATAACGCCAAAATAAACATTCATTTTTTTGATTCTGAAGATATTCAAAAGAATAGCATAGCTCCTCTAAAGAAGATGGATGCAATCTTAATTCCAGGCGGTTTTGGTAAAAGAGGCACCGAGGGAAAAATGAAGGCTATCCAATTTGCAAGGGAAAACAAAGTTCCATTCTTAGGTATTTGTTTGGGGATGCAATTAGCTATAACTGAATATGCCAGAAATGTTGTGGGATTAAAAAAGGCAAATAGCACAGAATTCAATGCTAAAACACCACATCCGGTAGTCGCGTTAATAAGTGAATGGAAGACACAGGATGGAAAAATTCAGCTAAGAGATGAAGCGTCTGATTTAGGAGGAACCATGAGGCTTGGAGCCCAAAAGTCTAGAATTAAAAAAAATACACTAGCCCATGATATTTATGGCGATTTTGTTAATGAAAGGCATCGTCATAGATATGAAGTAAATAATAATTATGTCAAAGCCTTAGTTAAGGCTGGTTTAACAATTTCCTCTAGAACCTCTAGGGAGAAATTATGTGAAATTGTTGAGCTTCCTAGAAAAAATCACCCTTGGTTTTTAGGTTGTCAATTTCATCCGGAATTCACATCAAATCCTAAGGATTCACATCCATTATTTTTATCATTTTTGAAATCAGCCCTTCAATTTAAAAAAGGAAAATAGGTGAAATTATTAAACTTTAATGTAGGCATTGACCAACCCTTATTTTTAATCGCTGGTCCTTGTGTGATTGAGTCAGAGGATATGACTCTTCGTGTTGCTGAGGATCTAAAAAATATATGCATGAGTCTAAATATTCCCTTTATTTTTAAATCATCATTTGATAAAGCAAATAGGAGTTCAAATAGTACATTCAGAGGGTTTGGAATAGAGGAGGGGTTAAGAATTTTAGAAAAAGTAAAGGCCCAACATGAGGTGCCTGTATTAACCGATATACATACTACGGATCAAGTTAAACCTGTTTCAGAGATTGTAGATGTGCTCCAAACTCCAGCTTTTTTATGTAGGCAAACTGATTTTATTACTGCTGTTGCAAAGTCTGGAAAGCCAGTAAATATAAAAAAAGGACAGTTTCTAGCCCCACATGACATGATGCAAGTCGTTAAAAAAGCTAAGGAAGCAAATGGTGAAAAAGACAATATTATGGTTTGTGAAAGAGGGGTCTCTTTTGGTTACAACACATTGGTTTCAGACATGAGAAGTTTGTCAATAATGCGAGAAACTCAATGCCCTGTGGTTTTCGATGCAACGCACTCAGTTCAACAACCGGGCGGTAAGGGTGATAGAAGCGGAGGGCAAAGTGAGCATGTTCCTTTATTAGCTAGAGCTGCTGTTGCTTGTGGGATTTCAGGTATTTTTATGGAAACACACCCGAATCCAAAAGAGGCTTTATCAGATGGCCCAAATGCAGTTCCATTAGGTCATATGAGTAAGCTATTAAGTACATTGAAAGAAATTGATAATTTAGTTAAAGCTAAGGATATATTTTAAAAAAATGGTAAAAATACAAAGAATTCACTCAAGAATGATTATTGATTCAAGAGGTAACCCAACTGTTGAGGCTGATGTCTTTTTGGAGGGAGGTATTAAGGGGAGAGCTTCTGTTCCTTCAGGTGCATCAACAGGAAGTAAGGAGGCTGTTGAGCTTCGTGATAATACCCATAATCACTATCTTGGAAAGGGCGTTAAAAAAGCTGTTAGCAATATTAATGAAGTGTTGTCTCCAAAAATAATTGGGACCGATGTCTTTGAACAGGAAAAAATAGACCAACTCATGATTGATATTGACGGAACGCCGAATAAAAGT
>JABHXS010000072.1 GCA_018657165.1 Nitrosomonadales bacterium | reverse complement strand
TGTGTTTACTAAAGCAAAATTACTTAAGTCTGTTAAATATATATTTAATTTAACTAAGTCATCTAATGAAGCACCTGCTGCCTCTATAACTGCCAGTATGTTTTTAAATACTTGATGTATTTGGCCTTCAATACCCTCAACTAATTCCATATTCTCTGGGTTTAAAGGTATCTGTCCCGAAAGAAAAATGATATTCCCTTTTTGAACAGCTTGAGAATAAGTTCCAATTGCTGCTGGTGCATTTTTAGATTTTATAATTTTTTTCATCTTCTTTAAATTCCTTATATTTAATCTTTGTAATTTTTATTTCTTATAATTTTATTTACTTTGGTGATCTTTCTAAGATTTCTAATGACCTCAGCAAGATGCAGTCTATGCCTAACCTGAACAACAAAATTAAGGGTAGCAAATGGACTTCCATCCATATCTTGGAGCGAAACATTATCAATGTTAGATTTTGAGTCAGCAATGACTGATGCAATTTTACCCAACATTCCTCTTTCATTAACAACCAGGACGCTTAGGCGAACATTAAATAATTTTTCAGAATCGGGCTCCCACTCAACATTTACCCAACGATCATGCTCTAATGATAGTTCATTGACAATCTGACAGTCATGAGTATGAATCACCAATCCTTTCTCTTTATTAATATAGCCTAATATAGGATCTCCAGGAATTGGATGACAACAACTTCCTAATTTGATAGCCATACTATCAGTACCTTTAATTGTGATTACATCAAGCATTTTAGTTTGTTTTTTGTTACCTACAACGCCATCCAATGAACTTGTCAGTTGATGAGCAACCATGACATTTACTTTTCTCCCTAATGCAATATCTATTAAAATTTCATCTTTTGATTCAACGTGATAGTCCTGAATTAATTTTTTCCAATGCTTTTGTTTAATTGCTGATGAATGAATATGAAACGCATTAAGCGCATTATTTAACATTTTTTCTCCCAAGAATATCAAATCTTTTGATTCTGCTGAACGAAGATAGTTTCTGATTTGTGATCTTGCTTTTCCTGTAATAACAAAATTCAACCAAGTGGGATTAGGTTTAGCCAAAGTTGAGGTAATAATTTCCACGTGATCACCTGTCGAAAGTTTTGTTCTTAAGGGCGCTAGTACTTGATTTATTTTCGCTGAAACAGCCTTATTTCCAACATCGCTATGAACTGCATATGCAAAATCAATAGATGAGGAGTTTTTAGGTAAGGCAAATATTTTGCCATTTGGAGAAAAAACATAGACCTCATCAGGAAATAAATCAACTTTTAAATGTTCTAAAAATTCTAATGAATCAGTACTATCATTTTGAATATCAAGCATCCTTTTTAACCATTGATTAGTTTTTTGTTGCAACTCTGTCACATGTGTATCTTTTGTTTTATATAACCAATGTGCAGCAACCCCAGCTTCAGCAAGTTGATGCATATTTATGGTTCTAATTTGAATCTCAACTGGCACGCCAAAAGGGCCCAAAAGGGTTGAATGTAGAGATTGATATCCATTTGCCTTTGGAATGGCAATATAATCTTTAAATCTTCCGGGAATAGGATTATAGAGCGAATGTAGCACCCCTAAAGCCGAATAACACTCATTATTATTATTTACGATTATTCTAAATGCATAAATATCATTGATTTGATTAAAGCCTGATTGATCTTTAAGCATTTTTCTATGGATACTAGCGGGATTCTTTTCTCTACCTGTTATTTCAGCTTTTATTTCAACAGCGTGTAATTTATCGCTTATCTCTTTTAATATTTTCTCAATAACCTCTTTTCTATTTCCACGGCTTGCCTTAATTGCTTTTTGAATTGTTTTGTATCTAACCGGATGTAAAACTTCAAAACATAAATCTTCTAGTTCTTGGTATAAATTATTTAAGCCTAGTCGATTGGCAATAGGAGCATATATATCGACTGTCTCTTGTGCAATTCTAGTTTTTTTATTCTTATTCAATGATTGAATAGTTTGCATGTTATGTAAGCGATCTGATAACTTTATTAAAATAACTCTTACATCTTGAGTCATTGCTAATAACATTTTTCTAAAATTTTCAGCTTGTGCTGCGTTTGCGTCTTGAAATTTAACTTTTTCTAATTTTGACAAACCTGCTACAAGTGAACTTACTTGTTTACCAAATTTTAATTCTATTTCTAATTCAGTAGATTCTGTATCTTCAACAACGTCATGTAAAAGTGCAGCCTGAATGGAGTGGCTATCTAAATGAAAACGGGCGGCGATACAGGCAACTGAAACTGGGTGGTTAATATAGTCCTCCCCACTTTGCCTTTTTTGTCCTCTATGAGATTTTTCACTATATCGATAGGCTTCCCAAACTTTTTCAATCTCTTTTTTTGGAAGATATGCTTTTATAAGCTTTGTTAGGCTGGAGTTTTCATTGTCAACAGGAAGCAAAGGGGATTGATGGCTTTTCTTTAAATCCGCTTGGCTGGTTTGAGCGGTGTTAGCCAATGATTAAATCTCCTGTAAAAACAAATATCTTTTATTACCCTGGATTCTGAATTAAAATTTCTTCCCCAATTAACCCTGCTGCAATTTCTTTAAGGGCTATGACTGAAGATTTATCTCTCGATCCTTCCATATCAATTAATGGCTCAGCTCCATTTACAAGTTGTCTTGATCTTAGGGCTGCTACAAGTGTTAATTGAAATCTGTTAGGTATTTTTTCTAAACAATCATCTACGGTTATTCTTGCCATTATTTTTGTTGCTCCAAATTATATTATTTTATTGAGTCAATTAAGCTCTGAAAAATCCTTTTTTGTTTTTTAGTTTCTAAATTTTTAGATTCAGGAGAATCTTTAAACACAGATTTTAAATCACTCAATGCTTTCTCAAACTTATTATTGATTATAACATAATCAAATTTTTCAAGATGGCTGATTTCTTCTTTAGCTGCCGCTAAACGTACCTTAATATCAGCTTTTGAATTTTGGCCTCGCCCTTCTAATCTTTCTTTTAAAACAGCCATTGAAGGTGGAATAATAAATATACTTACTGCTTCAGAAAAAATCTTCTTTACGTTTAAAGCACCTTGATAATCTATCTCTAAGATAATATCTGTGCCCATTTTCAGAGTTGATTTCACAGGAGCCATTGCTGTTCCGTATTGCGCACCATGACATTCCGCACTTTCTAAAAACTCATCTTTATTTTTTAAATAATCAAAAGCTTCATTATTTACGAAGTAATACTCAATCCCCTCTCTTTCACCTTCTCTTGGTTGTCTAGTTGTATGTGAGATAGAAATTTTTATCTCGGGGCATAGCTCAACCAACGCTTTTACAAGTGAAGTTTTCCCTGCCCCCGAAGGAGCGGTAACGATAAATAACCTACCTTTCTTATTGTTTTCTGTCATAACGTTAATATAATTTTATTCAATATTTTGAATTTGCTCTCTTATTTGTTCTATTAATACTTTTAACTCAACTCCCGATTGAGATATTTCTACTGCTATAGCTTTTGAGCCTAGTGTGTTGGCCTCTCGATTAAATTCTTGCATTAAAAAATCTATTTTTTTCCCGACTGGTTCTGATAAATTTAATAACCTTCTTAATTCATGGGAATGCGAATCTAGTCTGTCTAACTCCTCTTCAACATCGCCTTTTTGTATAAAAGTTACTAGCTCTTGTTTTATTTTATCTTGATCAAAATTAATTAAAGCATCTTTGAATTTTTTAATAATTTTTCTTTGATGAGCATCAATAAACTTTGGCACCGTTTTCCTAACTTTCCTCACTTCTTTTTCTATCCTTGCAACTCTAGATAAAATTAATTGTTTAATTTTTTTACCTTCACGCTGGCGATCGGCAATTATTTTTTTTAATGAATCATCGACCAAGTTTAATAATGTTTCATTTAACCCCTTATAGCTTGGTTGATTTCCTTTTTCACTATGAAGATGAATGATATCTACTGGGCTAATTTGTTTTGCGTTTTTAATCAGGGAGGCAATTTTTTCAACGGATTTTATTATTTTTTTTATATTCTTAATATCATCATTTTTAATTTCAGATAAATTTTCTCTAACTTTTAAGTAAATTTTACATTCAATTTTTCCCCTTGCGATAATTTTAGATATTTTTTTTCTAATGCTCGGCTCATGCACTCGTAGCTCGTCACTTAGTCTCATTTGTAAATCAAAAAATCTACTATTTAAGGTTTTTAATTCCACAACCAAACAACCATGATTAGTTTCTTTGGAAACCGTGTAAAAACTTGTCATACTTGAAATCATTTATAGCCCTTTTAAATTGTTCAACTTATACAATATAGTTTAACAATCTAATTTATTAATAGGGTAAGAAACATTAAATTCTCCGGAGCTTATTTAATATCTTTAGATTATAATCACCATTCAAGACAATTAAAGGACATTTATGAGATCGACGGACAGAGCCAATAATGAAATTAGACATATTGAAATTATAAGAAATTATACAAAACATGCCGAGGGATCTGTATTAATAAAATGTGGTGATACTCATGTTATTTGCAATGCAAGCATAGAAGAAAAAGTGCCGTCATTTTTAAAGGGTAAAAATCAGGGATGGGTAACTGCTGAGTATGGAATGCTTCCAAGATCAACTTCAACTCGCATGCCTAGAGAATCAGCAAGAGGCAAACAATCAGGAAGAACCCAAGAAATACAAAGATTAATAGGCCGAAGCCTAAGGGCTATTATTGACTTAGGAAAGTTAGGCGAAAGAACTGTTCATATTGACTGCGACGTCATTCAAGCTGACGGTGGAACGAGAACAGCTAGCATTACTGGTGCATATGTTGCGCTCTGTGATGCCATTAACCCCCTCATAGAAAATGGGACTCTTAAAACCTCTCCTTTAAAAGATGCTGTGGCAGCAATTTCGCTTGGGATAAAAGATGAAGAGGTTTTGATAGACCTTGATTACGCTGAAGATTCAAACTGTGATACCGATATGAATATCGTAATGACTGGGCAAGGAAACTTTGTTGAAATTCAAGGGACCGCTGAAGGAGAGCCCTTTAGCAAAGATGAAATGAATAATATAATCCTTTTAGCAGAACAAGGTATTGCTGAACTAATACAAATTCAAAAAGACGTTCTCAAATAATACTTCTATGCAAAAAATTATTTTATCCACAAATAATGTCAAAAAATTATCTGAAATTAAAACATTACTTCGTGATTTGCCAATCAAAACAATTGCACAATCAGACCTTAATATTGGAGAAGCTGAAGAGCCCTACGGAACATTTTTGGAAAATGCACTAACTAAAGCAAGATTCGCCTCAAAAGCGTCTAATCTTCCCGCTATTGCAGATGATTCTGGCTTATGTGTTGAAGCACTAAAAGGAAGGCCAGGTGTTTTATCGGCTAGATTTTCAGGGGAGGGTGCTAGCGATAAAAAAAATAACGATAAATTGTTAGATCTTCTTAAAAATGAAAAAAATAGAAAAGCTCATTACTATTGTGCAATAGTTTTTATTACCTCCTACGACGACCCCCAACCGATCATTGCGGAAGGCGTTTGGCAGGGTGAAATTTTATCTTCCCCAAAAGGTGTCAATGGTTTTGGGTATGATCCTATTTTTATGGATTTTAAGACAGATCAGTCAGCAGCTGAATTAAGCTTTGAATTAAAAAACAAAATCAGTCATCGTGGTCAAGCTTTGCAAAAGTTAAAACATAAACTTAAAATACTTTATGGCAAATAAAAATTTAAAATGGCCCATTTGGATAAGAGATGATAAATCTATTGTATCCTGCACTGAAAAAGTTAAGGTAATGAACGAAAACTTTGATGAATTAAAGCAAATGACTCAAGATGCATTTGATGACGGAATACTAATGGAAGTTTCAGATGAGCAAATGAAAAAAGCTCTTTTTACCCTAATTGAAAGTCTTGACAGCCCTATAAAGAAAAAATAATTTTGTTTTTACGTTTTCTCTAAGCATGAAATTCGCTCCACTCTCTATTTATATTCACATACCTTGGTGTATTCATAAATGTCCTTATTGTGACTTCAATTCTCACGAATTTAAAGATCAGCATATTAAAAATAATGAGGAGGTATACACAAGCGCTTTGATTAAACAAATAGAAAATTTTAATATTGATTCTAAAAGATCTATACATTCAATTTTTTTTGGTGGCGGAACACCTAGTTTATTTAGTCCTAAGGCTTTTGATCGCCTTATACAGAAACTAGATAAAAATTTTGGCTTAAATAAAAATTGTGAAATTACAATTGAAGCTAATCCCGGTACATTTGATAAGCAACATTTTTATGGTTATAAAGATGTTGGCATCAATAGAATGTCACTAGGTGTTCAAAGTTTTAATCATGAACATTTAAAAAAACTAGAGCGCATTCACAACCCTAAAGAGGCTTTTGATGCTGCTAATCTAGCAGTAAAAATTTTTGATAAGGTGAATATTGATTTAATGTTTGCTTTGCCTAGTCAAAGTCTCACAGATGTTAAATATGACATCGCCAAGGCGCTTGACGTTGGCGTCTCACATATTTCTTATTATCACCTAACTATAGAACCCAATACTCTTTTCAATAAATTCCCCCCTAAATTACCAGATGAAGAAAAAAGTGCAGAAATATATGAATTGATCAGACATGAACTAAACAAAGCACGATTTGATCATTATGAAACTTCTGCCTATGCAAAAAAGAATGCACGTTGCTTACATAATTTAAATTATTGG
>JABHXS010000049.1 GCA_018657165.1 Nitrosomonadales bacterium | reverse complement strand
TAATAAATCACTAATTCTTTCTATTTTTTTATCTATGTATGATGGGTGAATTTTTTCATTAGTAATCCAGACAGTAGACAGACCTGAATTTTTTGCTGTCTTAAGGTTTTCTTTTATATCATCAATAAAAAAACCATCTTTAATGTCATATTTGTTTAAAAAAAATTTCATCATGTCTTGATTGGGTTTGGGTATAAAATCTGAATCTTCTATAGTAAAAATTTCATCGAATATTTCATATACATTTGAATGCTTAAGGATTTTATGGGTATAGGCCTTTGGTGCATTAGTATAAATAATTTTTCGTCCTTCAATTTTAGTTATTGTTTCTTTTAAATTATTTTCAGGGAAGACAAGGTTATTAAAATCTTGCAAATCGTGGGTAATGGCTAAAAAATCTACGGGATTAATATTATGATGCTTTATCAGTCCCTTTAGTGTTGCGCCATATTTAATCCAATAGCTCTGCCTTAAACTGTTTGCATCCTCAATACTCATGTCTAAATATGATGATATATATTCATTCATCTTTAGATTTACCAGTGGAAAAATTTTTGATTTTGCATCATGCAAGGTGTTATCAAGATCAAAGATCCAAGTGGTGGCCATCTAGTGTGATTTAATTAGTGTACCAACGCCTTGGTCAGTTAGAATTTCAAGAAGTAAAGCATGCTCAACCCTGCCATCAATTATATGAACGCTATTTACTTTACTTTTGGCAGCGTGAACGGCAGACTGAATTTTAGGAAGCATTCCACCAGAGAGAATTCCAGATTTGATAAGACTATCTATCTCATCAGCGACTAAACCAGTAATTAATTTTTTATTTTTGTCTAGAACACCTTTTGTATTCGTCATAAGAACTAACTTTTCACTACTTGTTATTTCAGCAATTTTTCCTGCAACAACATCAGCGTTAATATTATAAATCTGACCTTCATCCCCAAGCCCAATAGGTGCAATAACTGGTATTGATTTGTTTGCAATGAAATCGTCTATAAATTTTTTATCGATGCTCTCTATTTCTCCAACGTATCCTAGATCAACTTTATTTTGCCCCAATACAGTGTCATGGATGATCAATTTCTTTGATTTTATGAAACCAAGTGATTTTTTATGTGAAAGACTAGATGCTTCTCCTCCACTTTCTTTAATTAACTTCACAATCTCTAGATTTATAGAGTTTAAAACATCATAAACAACATCCATCGTCTGTTTATCAGTGACCCTCATCCCATTATGAAATTTACCTTTTTTACCAATGGCGTCTAAACTTTGATTAATTTGTGGACCACCCCCATGAACGATAATAGGATTCATTCCAACCAATTTTAAAAGCACTACATCCTTGGCAAAAGAATGCTTTAACTTTTCATCCACCATGGCATTCCCACCATACTTAATCACCATGATTTTTTTGGTAAACTTTTTAATGTAAGGCAAGGCCTCACTTAAAATTTTTGCTTTTTCGTTTGGTGTCATGTTATTAAATCTTAATTAATCGTTAAATTTAAGCATTATTTTATAGCTTTTTTGTCAAGTATTTCGAATTTCGTTCAGATTGATATGTTTCTTTCTTAATTTTTGGCATCAATTCTTTTAGCTCTTCTTTAAACCCATTTTCAGCAAACCAATGCTCTGATTGTGTTGTTAAAATAAAAATTTTATTATATTTTAGTTTAATAGCCTCCTGCTCACAAAATTTTAGGAGTTTCTTGCCAAATCCTTGGTTTTGATATTTTGGCTCAATGGAGAAGCTTGCCAGCTCTAACGCTTCTTCAAATTGATGAAGAGACACACACCCAATAAATTTTTTATCATGTTCAATAATATGAAAATGGTCAATGGTTTCTTTTATTTGAGATAGATCCCTATCTATAAGTATTTTTCTTTTTTCTAAGGGGGATAAAATTCTGTAAATATCTTTTATGTCGCCCTCTGCTGCTTTCCTAAAATTTGCTAAAGAAAATTCTGTAAAAATAGTGCCGGATCCCTTTTCAGTAAAAAGCTCCTCGATAATTGATCCATCAATATATCTGTTTATTAAATGAACTTTTTTTATTCTATTTTTTATAGCAAATAAACTGCTTTTTAGAATAT
>JABHXS010000050.1 GCA_018657165.1 Nitrosomonadales bacterium | reverse complement strand
ATATCCGAGTTTATCTTACGATGGGAAACTTCTTTTATACTTAACTCAGGATGAGGGTAAATTTAAAGTCGCTCTCCAAAATTTACAATCTAAGCAAGTACTTAAATTAACAAAAGGCCCTCTGGATGAGGCACCGGTATTCGCTCCTAATGGACATATGATATTATTTGTATATAAAGACTATGGAAAAACAACAAAAATTGGTACAGTATCAATAAATGGATTAAAAATTGACCCATTACCATTAGGTAGCAGACAAGTACAAGAGCCAGCATGGGGACCAATTAATGATTAAAATTGTTTTATGTTTTAAGTTAAAATTAAATTAAAAGGAGAGGTAAGTGAAAAAATCAATATTACTAACAGCTTTATTAGGAGTTTTAGTTGCTGGCTGTAGCTCAACAGAGTTGCAAGAGTCACAACCTTTAAATCCACCGCATCCAGAATTACAATCAATGGAAGCAGATAATACAGATAATCAGGGAACTGCATACACATCTCCTGATTTAAATTTGCTGGAATTAAGAGGTAACCCTCTATTAGCGAAAGATAAAAGAGGTATTTATTTTGACTTCAACAAGTATGTTGTCAAACCAGAGTATATGGAAGTGATCCAGGCTCATGCTAAGTATTTAAATGACGCACCTGCAGCTAACTTGAAAATTCAAGGAAACACAGATTATCGTGGCTCTCATGAATATAATTTATCGCTTGGTCAGAAAAGAGCGGTTGCTGTTAAAGAAGCGCTCAATTCTTTTGGGGTTGATGATTCCCAAATTGAAACAATCAGTTACGGTGAAGAATATGCTAACCAAGATTGTGTAGAACAAAATTCATGTGGAGAAGATAGACGAGCTGACTTAGTCTATGTAGTTGAGTAAAAAGCTCTAAATGAAACGCTATTTATGGGTTGGTCTTTTATTGCTTTCAAATTCTGCTTATGCATTATTCGAAGATGAAGGCGCTAGAAAAAAGTTAAATGAAATTCAAGACCAACTCAATGCGCTTCAGAGTTCAATTGAGTATGAAATCAATGAAAAATTTACTAACTTTGAGAAAAGTAACAAGATAGATCCAAAGTTAATTAATAGTCTTTCAGAAAGAATAAACATGCTTTTTGATGATCTTGCTAAGTTAAGAGGTGAGGTTGAAGTATTAACTTATGCAGTTCAAACATCAGAAGAGCGTCAAAAAGTCTTATACCAAGAATTAAATGAACGTTTACAAAAAGTTGAGGGTAATGCGGTAAAGATAGAAAGTAATGTTAAGAAAATAGAACCCCCAACAGAAAATGAGCCTTTAACTCAAAATAATCAAATTACCCAAGAAAATGAAGTTCTTCCTGAAATTCCCCCTGAACCAATTACTGGGGCAGATGATCTTCCGCCTTTAGTTGACAAGAATTTAGAGTATCAGGAATTTGAAGATGCAAAAAAGCTTATTACGGCCACTAAATATAAAGAGGCATTTGATGCACTAGATAAATTTGTTATTAACTATCCAAGCTCAGAGTTATTGCCTGAAGCTAAGTACAATTTAGGTTATACACAATTTGCACTAAGAAACTATAAAGCTGCAATCAATACCTTTAACAAAATTGTTTTGAATTACCCTGATAATCCAATAGCACCTAACAGTTTATATCAAGTTTCAAATTCTCAAATACAACTGACACGTATAACAAAAGCTAAACAAACCTTAAGAACATTGATAAAAAAATATCCAAATGCCGAAATTATTCAAAGTGCCAAAAAGAGACTTAAGGACTTAGAATCAATTAAATTATAAATTCTAGGTTTTCAATCAAGTGACTTCTCTTAAAATTAATGAAATATTTTTCTCGCTTCAAGGGGAAAGCTCACTCATCGGGGTCCCAACTATTTTTATTCGGCTAACTGGGTGTCCTATGAGGTGCACATATTGTGATACTGCCTATTCATTTCATGATGGAAGAAATATGTCCATCAATGAAATTCTGAAAGAAATTTCTAAATACAAAACAAAGTACGTAACTGTTACAGGGGGAGAACCTCTAGCTCAAAAACTTTGTTGGGAGCTCCTAAGTAAACTTAGTGATAATGGCTATAATGTTTCTCTTGAAACTGGAGGGGCTATAAGTATTAAGGGTATTGATGAGCGAACTAAGATCATTCTTGATGTTAAAACACCAGATTCTGGAGAGCACTTAAAAAATGATAAAAGAAATCTCATGTTGATAAATAAAAAGGATGAAATAAAATTTGTTATTTTGAGCAGGGAAGACTATGTGTGGGCTAAAAAATTTATTGAAAAAGAAAATTTGATTGATAAGGCTCCAATAATTTTTTCACCAGTGTATAAGAAATTAT
>JABHXS010000096.1 GCA_018657165.1 Nitrosomonadales bacterium | reverse complement strand
TTTACCACCATTAGAAACAAGGACAATATCATTTTCTCCATTTGTAATTTCAGCACCAATTAAATAATCTCCATTATCAAGCTTAATTGCGATAATTCCATTTTTTCTCGGGTTTGAAAAATCAGAAAGTGGAGTTTTTTTAACAGTACCTTTTGAAGTTGTCATAAAAATAAATTTATCATCAACAAAGTCTTTAACTACAAGTGTTGCATTTATTTTTTCTCCGGGCATCAAAGGGAACAAGTTTACAATTGGCTTGCCTTTACTTACCCTGCTGCCTTGTGGCACCTCATAAACTTTTAACCAATAGACCTGTCCTCTACTTGAAAAGCAAAGGATGTTATCGTGTGTATTAGCAACAAACATTTGCTCAATAAAATCATCTTCCTTGGCCGTCATTGCCTGCTTTCCTCTACCGCCTCTACGCTGAGCTCTATATTCATCAAGCACTTGGGCTTTTATATACCCTGTATTAGAAATGGTCACTACCAGGTCTTGTGGAGTAATTAAGTCTTCGATAGATAAATCATTTGCATCTTCAATAATCTCACTTCTTCGATCATCACCATATTGGGCTTTTATTTCATCAAGTTCAGTTTGGATTATTTTTGTAACTCGTTCAGAATTTTCCAAAATATCTAAAAGATCACTTATTACCTCGAGAATGCTCTTATATTCACTAACAATTTTCTCTTGTTCGAGCCCTGTTAGCCTTTGTAACCTCAATTGGAGTATTTCTTGAGCTTGATTATCTGATAGCTTGTACCCTTTTTCTTTGAGGCCAAAATGATCAGATAGCCCGTCTGGCTTTGAAAGACCTATAGATGTTTTTTGGAGCATGCTTTCAACCACACTAGACTTCCAGGTTTTTTTCATTAGCTCAATTTTTGCGTCAGGTGGTGTCTCAGCAGATTTAATAATTTTAATCATTTCATCAACATTTTCTAATGCAACAGCTAAACCCTCTAGTACATGCCCCCTATCTCTTGCCTTCTTTAAGTCATAAACAGTTCTTCGTGTTATAACCTCTCTTCTGTGTCTTAAAAAAGCAACTAGAATTTCTTTCAAGTTAAGAAGTTTTGGTTGTCCATCTATTAAGGCAACCATGTTCATTCCAAAGCTGTCTTGAAGTTGAGTTTGTTTATACAGATTATTGAGAACAACATCTGGAATTTCTCCACGTTTCAACTCAATAACAACTCTCATTCCTGATTTATCAGACTCATCTCTTAAGTCTGAAATACCATCAATTTTCTTACCATTTACAAGCTCTGCAATCTTTTCAATAAAATTTTTCTTATTTACCTGATAAGGAAGCTCGTCGACTATAATTGCTTCACGCTTACCTCTATCAAGTTCTTCGGTATGAGTTCTTCCTCTCATCACAACCCTTCCTCGCCCTGTCCTATATCCATCCCTTACACCAGATATCCCATGAATTATTCCCGCAGTTGGGAAATCTGGAGCTGGTATTTTTTCAATAAGCTCATCAATCGAAATATCAGGCTTCCTTAAGAGCTCCTGCAAGCCTTCTATAACTTCAGTAAGGTTGTGTGGAGGAATATTTGTTGCCATACCAACTGCTATCCCAGAACTCCCGTTAATAAGAAGATTGGGGAGTTTTGTTGGCATAATAAGTGGCTCATGCTCTGACCCATCGTAATTAGGTCCAAAATCAACAGTCTCTTTTTCTATATCAGATAATAATTCATGAGATATTTTAGACATTCTAATTTCGGTATATCTCATTGCCGCAGCATTATCACCATCAACAGAACCAAAATTTCCTTGACCATCGATTAACATATACCTCAAACTGAAATCTTGAGCCATTCTCACGATAGTGTCATAAACTGCTGTATCACCATGCGGATGATATTTACCAATTACGTCACCGACAATTCTGGCTGATTTTTTATAAGGCCGATTGAAGCTATTACTTAACTCATGCATAGCGTATAAAACTCTTCGGTGGACTGGTTTTAGTCCATCTCGAACATCAGGTAATGCGCGTCCAACGATTACACTCATTGCGTAATCGAGATACGATTTTTTCATTTCACCATCCAGGCTTACTGGGATTGTTTCTTTTGCGAATTGATCATCCATAATTTACAAATTCTTTGATTTTATTAAAGTGATTTTACCATGTATCACTAGGTTACTAAGTGAGATTTTACTAACTCTATGTCTAATTTATATCCGCTTTGATATCATCAATATCTTCTAGGCCAACTGCAATTCTTATTAAATTTTCAGTAATTCCAGCAAGATCTCTCTGGTCTTGATTTAATCTTGAGTGCGTTGTAGTTGATGGATGCGTTATCGTTGATCTTGTATCACCTAAATTTGCTGTAATTGATAATAATCTAGTACTATTAATTAACTTCCATGCCGCTTCTTTTCCGCCCTTAACCTTAAATGAAACTACTCCGCCACCAGTGTTTTGTTGTTTTTTTACCAATTCATACTGTGGGTGTGAATCTAATCCGGGGTAGTAAACTTTTTCAATTTTTTTATTTTGCTCTAACCAAACTGCCAATTTATATGCATTACTTGCATGGGCATCCATTCTTATTTTAAGCGTTTCCAAACCTTTTAAGAAAACCCAAGCATTAAAAGGGCTCATTGAAGTTCCAGCCGACCTTAGAAATCCTCTTACTTTTTTCATCAGGGACCTTTTTCCAAGAACAGCACCCCCCAAACATCGACCTTGTCCATCAAGATATTTTGTTGCTGAATGAATAATTATGTCAGCTCCAAATCTAACTGGAATTTGATGGGCAGGGGTACAAAAACAATTATCTACAATCAATAGGCTTTTATTCTTATGAGCTAAATCTGCCAAAAATTTGATATCACAGACTTCCATAAGTGGGTTTGATGGTGTTTCAACGAAAAAAAGTTTTGTATTTTTCTTTAATGAATTTTTCCACTGTTCTTCATCTGACAGAGTAACATAACTAACTTCTAAACCCCATTCAGATAAAATATTATCAAATAATTTAACCGTTGTGCCAAATACGCTTCTTGAAACTACCACATGATCACCTGCTCTACAAAGGCTCATAATACAAGATAAAATTGCTGACATACCAGTAGATGTTGCAACACATTCCTCAGCCTCTTCAAGTATAGCCAACCTATCTTCAAACATTTTAACTGAAGGATTTGTAAAGCGAGAATATACGTTACCTGCTTCTTGATTTGCAAATCTTTCTGCCGCCTCCTCTGCATTTTGAAAAATAAAACTTGAAGTTAAATATAAAGACTCAGAGTGTTCGCCCTGGCTGGAACGAAAAGTACCAGCTCGAACTGAATTTGTTGCGAATTTTGATGTTCGTAAGTTTTTTTTATTCATTGACTTCCTTTTTAGCTTCCTTTTTTTTATTTGCGGGTGGAGCAAGTTGGATTAAATGCACCCAAGAAAAAATTAATTAAATTAACTATATAAACTTAAAGCAATTCAATTAATATTTAAAAAATTATACAACTTTACAACAATATTATGGCAAATATTGACTACGCATGTTCCTCTTGCTCGCTTGTTGGATCTAACATTAAATCAAGCTGTGATGAGCTTTTTGACACTTCATGTATATTATCATCAGACCTAAGCATTTCAATCCTATTAAGATATGCATCATCAATGTCATTGGTTACATATTTTCCATCAAAACAGGAACAATCAAAGTCTTCAATTGTGTTTCCTTCTTGAAGGATATTCCTCTTCAGCTCCTCAAGGTCTTGATAAATTAGAGCATCAGCCCCAATCTCTTTGCATATTTGCTCATCATCCTTATTGTATGCTACTAACTCGTCTCTTGATGGCATATCAATTCCATAAACATTAGGATACCTTACTGGAGGTGCAGCAGAAGCAAAAAATACATTTTTTGCTCCGGCGTCTCTTGCCATTTGAATTATCTCCTTTGACGTTGTACCACGCACAATTGAGTCATCTATAAGTAATACATTTTTATTTTGAAATTCAACTTTAATCGGATTAAGTTTTTGTCGGACAGATTTTTTTCTAAGTTCTTGACCTGGCATAATAAATGTCCTTCCTATATATCTATTCTTGATAAAGCCTTCCCTAAACTCTGCATTTAGCTTCAGTGCAACCTCATGTGCGCTTGGCCTACTTGTGTCAGGAATTGGTATCACAACATCAATATTGAGATCAGGCCATTCACT
>JABHXS010000082.1 GCA_018657165.1 Nitrosomonadales bacterium | reverse complement strand
GTTCCTTCAGGTCTGAGCCTTACTTTGCAGGTGACTTGCAAAACAAACTCATTACGAATGGCCTCTCCAGCTTTAAAAGCTTCAGGCGTATCAGGGTCTATGACTATTTGAGCCAAGCCTTTCTTATCTCTTAAGTCAATAAATATGACACCGCCATGATCTCTTCGCCTATGTGCCCAGCCACATAACTTTACTTCAGTACCTACATGGGATTTATTTAATTCGCCACAAAAATGAGTTCTCATTTATTTTCTACTTTCTTTTCTTTTTATTGTTTTTAATGAATTCTTTATCTGATGTTGAAACCCCCATCGAGATGACATACTTCAAAACCTGATCAACGCTAAGATCAATCTCAATGATTTTCTTCGTGGGAACTATCAACGTATATCCAGAAGTCGGATTTGGTGTTGTTGGAACATAAACATTAACGTACTTACCTTTTAAATGCTTCGCAATTTGATCATTTGGTATCCCAGTAATAAATGCAAATGTATAAGTTCCCGCATGGGGAAACTCAATTAAAACTGCCTTAGAAAATGCCTGCCCGGAGTTTGATAAGAGGGTATCGGAGACTTGCTTGATACCTTTATAAATAGAACTTATTACAGGCACTTTATTTAGAACATACTCATAAACAAAAATAATTTTCTTCCCAAAAAAATTATTGGCAATTACTCCTGTTAGAAAAACAACAATAAGTGTTACGATGACCCCATATCCAGGGACCGCACCCCCAAATAAGGTATCAGGCTGAAACTCATAGGGGAGCAATAATAATACTTGATCTAGAAATTGAGTTAGCGTAATTAAAACCCATAAAGTTAAGACAATAGGAATTAAAACCAATAGGCCAGTAAGTATATTTTTTTTAAACATTTTGCTTCTCAACTTTCTTTGTTGTTGATTCTTTTATCTTATTTTTATCTTTTTTTGTTTCTTTTGAATTATTTTTATTCTTAAAATCAGTCTCGTACCAGCCAGAGCCTTTAAGCTTAAAATTTGCAGCCGAAACTTGCTTAACAAAATTTTGATTGTCACATTTAGGACATAAAATTTTTGTAGGTTCACTAATTTTTCTCATTAGATCTTCCTGGTAGTGACAGTCCTCACAAATAAATTCATAAATTGGCATAATCTATTTTTTAAAATGGAATATCGTCTTCTAACTGATCAAAAGATTCAACCGCAGGTGATGGAGCTTTAGTCGGTTCATTTGATGGCTGATTTTTTTGTTGGTCAGATTCGCTTCCGCCTGATGTGCTATCTTTGGAGCCTAGCATCTGCATTGTTGCGGCAACGACCTCTGTTGTGTATCTATCCTGCCCCTCTTTTGTTTGCCATTTTCTTGTTTGAAGCCTGCCTTCAATAAAAATTTGACTTCCTTTTTTTAAATATTCTTTAGCAATTTCTGCGACCTTTCCAAACATCACTATTCTATGCCATTCAGTCTGATCTACTCTTTCTCCTGTTTTATCTTTATATGAACTGCTGGTAGCTAAACTGAAGTTACATACAGCCGTTTCGTTAGGCATATACCTCACATCAGGATCCTGCCCTAACCTTCCAACCAAAATTACCTTATTGACTGACATAATTAAATAATCCCCTTAAATATTTTTCAAACCTTTTTTTTCAAATCAGGCATTTTTATCGATAGAGAAAAAATAAACCAAATGGCTATTATAATCCCACAAAAATAAAAAACGCCTATGTAGCCAAAATTCTTAGCTGCAAAACCGCCAAAGATACCTCCAAAAAACATCCCTAATGACTGACATGTATTATACACCCCTAGAGAAAAACCTTTTCTATCAATTGGAGCAATTCTACTGACTAAACTTGGAAGCGATGCCTCTAAAAAGTTAAAGCCGATGAAATAAATTAATAAGGCCAAACTTATATTAAGTATTTCATTCGAAAAATTAATGAATAAAAATTGAGATAAAAATAAAAGCATTATTGAGATTAAAAAGGTTTGCTTAGAAAGCCCCCATCTTTGAGAAAAAATAATCATGGGAACCATAAAAACGAATGATAAAAATAGGATAGGCAAATAAATGCTCCAATGCTCTTCAAGTGGCAAGCCACCCCTTGAAATTAAGTAATAAGGTATCGTGATAAATAAGGAGATTTGTGTTGCATGTAAAACAAATATGCCGAGGTTTAATCGATTTAAATCCCACCTCTTAAGAATAAATAAAAAATCACTAAAGTTAATTGCTGTTTTCTTTTTATTAGAAACTTCAGTTATAAAAAATTTGATGACAAGGATCGCAATAAACGACAAAACTCCCATCAAAATAAATATGCCTGACACCCCAATTAATTGATTTATTACCGGACTTAGAACCAATGACAATGCAAATGTTAAACCAATGGATACACCCACAATTCCCATAGCTTTTGTACGACTTTCATCGGAGGTTAGGTCCGCCAATAAAGCACTCAAGACTGCTGAAATTGCTCCCGCACCCTGAATTGCTCTACCTAAAATTATTAATTCAATTTCATTGGATAAGCCCGCGCATAACGAACCGACTATGAATAACACTAACCCGAAATAAATAACCTTTTTTCGTCCCACCACATCAGATAACATCCCAAAAGGTATTTGAAAAATCGCCTGAGTAAGGCCATAAATACCAAGGGCTAAACCTATCTGAAAAACAGATGGTTGACTCGGAAGGCCTGCCGCATAAATAGAGAAGATAGGTAATATTAAAAAAATACCCAGCATCCTTAATGCGTAAATAGAAGCTAAAATGGTGCTCGCTTTTATTTCATTGGGGGACATTCTGTCTTTCTGAACCATAAGAGTTGAATACAAGTTGCATTAAATAGAAATATTCCGCTATATTATCAGGTTGCGCATAATTAAATAAATTTAATGGATTATATTAATATTAAAGGGGCGAGAACCCATAATTTAAAAAATATTTCACGGAGCCTTCCTCGAAACAAGTTAAT
>JABHXS010000052.1 GCA_018657165.1 Nitrosomonadales bacterium | reverse complement strand
GCCCGGGTGGCGAAATTGGTAGACGCAAGGGACTTAAAATCCCTCGACCTCACGGTCGTGCCGGTTCGATTCCGGCCCCGGGCACCATCTATATATAATTCTGAATTATTTACGCTCCCTTAGAAGGAAAAAAAGAATCTTCAAGAGATACTAAATGAAGCTTAAAGAAAAAAAAATTAATCTTGCTGTTGAAAATGAACTAAATGATAGTGGTATTCATCCGGTACTTTCTAAAATTTTTGCTGCAAGAAAGATTGATAATTCAGAACATATTAACTACAAGCTCGATAAGCTTTTATCACCTAATTTACTTTTATCAAATATAGCTGTCGGTGAGTTTTTATGCCAGGCAATATTAGATAATAAAAAAATAGTGATTGTAGGCGACTACGATGCAGATGGTGCTACAGCCAGCGCATGTGGTGTAATTGGCTTGAAAAAGTTTGGGGGAAATGTTGATTTTATAGTCCCTAATAGATTTGAATACGGCTATGGATTAACGCCTGAGATTGTTGAGTTAGCTCTAAAAAAAGACCCTGATATTATCCTTACTGTTGATAATGGGATTGCAAGTCACGATGGGGTTGAGGCTGCAAATAAAGCAGGAATAGACGTAATTATTACCGACCATCATCTTCCTGGTAACTCACTACCAAAAGCTAAATTTATTGTTAATCCAAATCAAAAAAACTGTACATTCCCGAGTAAAAACTTATGTGGTGTTGGAGTCATGTTTTATGTCCTTCTTGCATTAAGAATTGCTTTTAGAAAAAAAAATAAGGACTACGAAGAACCCATATTAATTGACTTGCTTGATTTAGTGGCCTTAGGGACTGTTGCTGATTTAGTACCCCTTGATTTTAATAATAGAATCTTAGTTTCTGCTGGCATAAAAATTATTAGAGGCAATGCTTTCAATTTTGGAATCAAAGCAATTATTAACGAATCTAAAAAAAAACATACATATCTCAAGACATCTGATTTATCTTTTATCATTGCACCAAAAATTAATGCGGCTGGAAGGTTGAGCGATATGACGATTGGCATTCGATGTTTATTAGCAGAAAATTTAAACCAAGCATCAAATTTTGCTAAACAACTAATAAAATTTAATGAAAATAGAAAGCTTATAGAATCAGATATGGTTTTATCTGCAATTGAGGAAATGGATGATCATAAGTTTAAAACTGCTTATTCGATCGTTTTAGCAAATGAGAGTTGGCATCAGGGGGTGGTTGGTATATTGGCTTCTAGGTTAAAAGAAAAATATTTCCGGCCGACAATTACATTTGCAAATTTTAATAATTTTTTGATTAAGGGTTCTGGAAGATCCATAGATTCTTTTCATCTTCGTGATGCATTAGACTTAATATCTAAACGTTACCCTAGCTTAATAGAAACTTTTGGAGGCCATGCGATGGCAGCGGGTCTTACAATAAAGAAAGATAACTTTAAAAAGTTTGGTGAGATCTTCGAGCTCACCTGCCAAGAACTTATAACTCCAGATCTGCTAAATAAAACAATTGAGCATGATAAAAGTATTGAGTCTGAAGATTTAAATTATTCCATAGCCAAAATTATAAATGAACAAGTTTGGGGCCAAAGCTTTCCAGCTCCTTTGTTTGTAGATAATTTTGATGTATTGAATCAGGAGATTATTGGAGAAAAGCATACAAAATGCCTTCTCAGAAATAATAAAAACTATCAGGCAATATTTTTTAATAATAACCAGACACTACCTGATAAAATAAGGGTCGTTTATTCTATTGATGCAAATGAGTTTAATGGGAATAAAAACCTTCAAATTATTATAAAAAATATTGTGGAATGAAAAAAAAATCTAAAAAAATTGTCATTGGTAATATGAAAATGTATGGCTCTTTAGACTTTAATGAACATCACTTTAAAAGTCTTAAGAGTAAGTTAAGCTCATTCAATGAACTAAAAATAACCTTATGCGTTCCTTATCCTTATTTATTTCAAGCTCAGAAGATATTTGAAGGGACCAATATTCACTGGGGTTGTCAAAATGTAGCAAAAGAATTGGAAGGACCATTTACGGGCGAAGTGAGCGCTTCAATGATTAAAGATTTTCAGGGTGAGCTAGTGATTGTTGGTCATTCGGAGAGAAATACAGCTTATTGTGAGTCCGACGAAAATATTGCTGAAAAATTTAATATGATAAAAAAACAAGATATGACCCCGCTTCTTTGTGTGGGCGAAAATCTTAATGAACGTGAAGCAGGAATAATGGAAAGAGTTGTATCTGAGCAAATTAAAACTATTTTAGATTTGTACGGAAAAGATATTTTTAAAGGATCAATAATTGCATATGAACCAATTTGGGCTATTGGTTCTGATTCAGCTGCAAGCCCTGAGCAGATTGAAAAAATGTGTGATTTCATCAAGCAGTTAATTTATCCAAATCTAACAGGGAATGATGATGTAAATATTGTTTATGGCGGCAGTGTAAATGCCAAAAATGCGGTACAATTATGTGAAATAAATGGGGTTGACGGAATATTGATGGGAAGGTCATCACTAGATGCAAATGAATTCTTTAAAATTTGTAATAGTATTCGTAAAATTTAATTAAAATTTAAAAAAGATATACAAAATATGGAAAATTTAATAACGATTATTCACGTAGTTGTTAGCCTGGGAGTAATAGGGCTAGTTTTAGTTCAGCATGGCAAAGGGGCTGATGCAGGAGCTGCGTTTGGTGGTAATTCTTCAGGTAGTGTTTTTGGAGCTCAAGGTTCTGGAAATTTTGTAACCAGGCTAACAGCGGTATGCGTAACAATATTCTTTTGTACGAGTATTGGTCTTGCATTTATCGCAAGCAATAAAAATGCAAGCTCCGCTGCAGACCAGATTCAAGAAAATAACTTACAGTCTGTTGAAACCAAAGAGCAAATTAATGAGTCAGAAGGAATTGGAGAAACCCAAGACATTCCTAATTAACGTGACTTTATTGAATTAGCCGTCGTGGTGGAATTGGTAGACACGCTATCTTGAGGGGGTAGTGACGAAAGTCGTGAGAGTTCGAGTCTCTCCGACGGCACCATAAATTTCAACAAGCCTTTATTAAACTAGGTAAGTATCTCTTTTTATGATTTTAAATCCTTATGAATCATCATATATCGGGCTAATTTTAGTTTTGCTAATGATATTTTTTGGGCGATCCTTTAGGGATAATTGGAAAAATAAAAAACATAAGTGGGTTCTTAAGTCATGGGTGTACGGATTGATATCGTCTATTTCTTTTGTCGCAATATTATTTATACCCTGGGGTTTTAAAGCCTGATTCTTTATTGATTTCTTTTACAACTAAGCTTGTTTACTAATGGGCTCTCTGGGTCGATATCTTTATTACATACTAAGCACTTATCAGAGCCAGAAATTACATTTAAACCACCACAGCTTCCCTTTATGTTTTTACCCATCAAAATAACACCTAATGACATAAGAGCAATTACGCTTATCAAAAAAATAAAAACTAGTAGAAAAATGGTCATGCATGTAATTATAAACTAAATTGCCTTGCTAATAAAAAGCAGGCATCCTAATGTGTAAATTAAAAATGCTTAGATGGGATTACCGCATTTTAGAGTAAATGAGAATGGGTAAAAAGGTATTCTAATAGGTCAATTAAATTTATCTGACGCCGGAACTAGAATATAATCTCATTAATTCTTTGTATTGTTTAAATAGGCATCAAATCAGGAATTAACTTTTTATGGCGAAATTTTCTCTGAGACGTGGGTTAGATGTCCCAATCGAAGGATCCCCACAACAAAAAATTTCCAAGGGGAACCCCCCTAAAACAATGGCAGTTAAGGGAACAGATTTTAATGGCTTAAAGCCAAAAATGCTTGTTTCTGAGGGTGATAAGGTAGACAAAGGCACCCCTTTGTTTTGTCATAAAGATTGCCCAGAAATTCGCTTTGTCTCTCCATGTAAAGGAAATGTGCAGTCAATAAACAGAGGAGAAAAAAGATCTTTACTGAGCGTGGTTATTGAAGTTGAAAACTTATCTGCTAAAAGTGTTAACTTTATTAAGCAAAACAAGTCAATTAAATCTCAAAAAGAATTCGTAAAGAAATGCTTGCTTGATAGTGGGTTATGGACTTCCTTTTTAACCAGGCCTTATTCAAAAATACCAAATCCAAAATCAGAACCATCTTCAATTTTTATAACTGCCATTGATACTGAGCCTTTGTGCCCAGATGCAGATGTGGTCATAGATGATAATTTAGAGGCATTTGAGGAGGGGGTTAAAAAGGTTGCATTGTTAACCAAAGGAAAAGTTTTTGTATGCAATAAAGAAGAAAATCGATTTGATATAGAAGGTTGTGAAGTGATTGGTTTTGAAGGCCCTCATCCTGCTGGATTAGTTGGCACACACATACACTTTCTTGATGCGCCTGATGCCAATAAAACAGTATGGTCAATAGGCTATCAAGATATTATCGCTATAGGAAAATTATTTTTATCTGGCTACCTTGAAGCTGAAAGAACAATAGCCATTTGCGGACCCCTTGCTAAAAATCCTAGATTGGTAAGGACTTATGAGGGAGCCTCTTTAAAAGATTTATTAGAGAATGAATACTTGAATGATGATTTGTGCAGAATTGTTTCAGGCTCAGTCTTATCTGGTGTTATTGCAGAAAATAAATTAGCTTATTTAAGCAAGTATTCTAGGCAAGTTACTCTTATGCATGAAGATAGAAATAAAATACTTTTTGGTTGGATTAAGCCGCAACCAAATAAATTCTCTGTGATGCCTGTTCTGATATCGGCATTTATGCCTTCAAAATTGTTTAACCTAACATCAAACCTCAATGGAGGGAGGAGGGCTATGGTCCCAACCGGTATCTTTGAAACACTAATGCCACAAGATTATTTGCCAACTCAATTATTACGCTCATTGCTAGTTATGGATACCGATACAGCCCAATCTTTAGGTGCATTGGAGTTGGATGAGGAAGACCTTGCTTTGGCTACTTTTGCTTGCCCAGCTAAATATGAATATGGGCCTGCACTCAGAGATTGTCTGCAAAAAATTGAGAAGGAAGGTTAGATAATGGCGTTCCGAAAATTCTTTGATTCTATCGAGCCACATTTTAAACCGGGTGGTAAATATGAAAAGCTATACCCAATTTTTGAAATGGTTGAGACCATATTTTATACAAGCAGTACGGTAACGAAAGCAGCACCTCATGCCCGAAGTTTTGTGGATATGAAAAGAATAATGACATACGTTGTTATAGCAACCATTCCCTGCATTTTATGGGCATTCTATAACACAGGGTTACAAACTAATCTGGCATTAGCTGAAGTTAGTCCCGCCAGTTTAACTGGTTGGAGAATATGGTTGCTTCAGTTGTTTGGCATTTCATTGGATCCCAGTAGTATGTTTTCAAATATGGCGCATGGTGCCTTATATTTCTTCCCGATATATATAACTACTTTGATTGCCGGAGGTTTGTGGGAAATTTTTTTTGCGACAAAAAGAGGTCATGAGGTAAATGAAGGATTTTTAGTCTCTTCAATGTTATATACATTAACTTTACCAGCAACAACGCCGCTCTGGATGGTAGCTCTTGGTATTATGTTTGGAGTAGTTGTGGGAAAGGAAGTTTTTGGCGGAACGGGAAAGAATTTTTTAAACCCTGCCTTAACTGGCCGAGCATTTTTATATTTTGCATACCCAGCTTATATGACTGGCGATTCTGTTTGGGTTCCTGTTGATGGAATATCATCTGCTACCTCTTTAGGTATATCAGCAGCAGAAGGATATGAATCACTTATGAGTTATGGAATTACTTGGTCCGATGCTTTCTTTGGAACTATTCAAGGGTCTCTTGGCGAGACATCAACTCTCGCATGCTTGGTAGGTTTAAGTTTTTTACTTATCACTCGCATAGCAAACTATAGATTAATAATTGGTTGTTTAGTTGGAATGATTGTTTTCTCATCCTTTTTAAATTGGATTGGAAGTGATACAAACCCTATGTTTAGTATGCCGTGGTATTGGCATCTTGTGATCGGAGGTTATGCTTTTGGTCTTGTGTTTATGGTTACCGAGCCAGTGTCAGCAAGTCATACAAATATGGGGCGATATATCTACGGAGCATTAATTGGATTTATGGTTGTAATGATACGTGTTTTAAATCCAGCTTTTCCTGAGGGAATGATGCTTGCTATTTTATTTGGGAATGTATTCGCACCATTAATTGATCACTTTGTAGTTCAAGCAAATATCAAGAGAAGAAGGATGAGGAAGAATGCCTGAACAAAGAAAAGAAAATATTTTCACAAAGTTCAAGAATATGCCTATAAATAGCACGCCGAAAACTATTTTTGTTGCAGTAGTTCTTTGCCTTTTTTGTTCCATGATAGTCTCCTTTGCTGCTGTGAAGTTAAAAGTGCTCCAGCAGGCTAATAAAATTCGCGATAAACAAATAAATATTTTACAAGTCGCAGGTATTTATTATGAGGGGATAGATGTAGAAGAGTCATTTTCATCATTTGAGCCCAGGATAGTTGATATCAACGAAGGGGTATTTACTGATAGGTTTAACCCTAAAGATTTCGATGATGCTAAAGCGGCATCTGACCCAATGCTCAGCATTGAGCTTACTGATGACCCAGCTTCTATTGGAAGAAGATCAAATTTTGCGACGGTGTACCTTCTTAAAAATAAGGACCAAAGCATTGATAAGATAATTTTACCTATCTATGGTTATGGCCTTTGGTCAACATTATATGGATTTGTAGCACTAGAAGAGGATGGCAATGAAATCTTTGGATTACAATTTTACCAACATGCAGAAACACCTGGATTAGGTGGGGAAGTAGATAATCCAAAATGGAAATCGCAATGGGCGGGGAAAAAAATAAGAAACCCGGAGGGAGATTTAATGATACAAGTAGCAAAGACTGCTGATGCTAAAGAATATCATGTTGATGCTATTGCGGGAGCAACTCTAACTTCAAACGGTGTGCATAATTTAGTTAGGTTTTGGTTGGGTGAGTCAGGATTCAATAAATTTCTTACAAACTTCAAAAATGGGACAATGTAATGTCACAAACTAGAAAAAAACTTCTCGTAGACCCTTTAGTTGATAACAACCCTATAGCATTACAAGTTTTAGGAATATGCTCAGCTTTGGCTGTTACCTCTTCATTAAAAGTTGCTTTTGTTATGATGCTCGCAGTAATTGTTGTCACAGGTTTTTCATCTTTTTTTATATCGTTGTTACGTAACCATATTCCAACCTCCATAAGAATTATTGTACAAATGACAATCATTGCATCATTGGTTATTGTTGTGGATCAAATTCTTAAAGCCTATGCTTACGAGATATCAAAAACCCTATCTGTTTTTGTTGGTCTAATTATTACCAATTGTATTGTTATGGGAAGAGCAGAGGCTTTCGCTATGAAAAATACCCCGGTAGATTCTTTTATAGATGGAATTGGTAATGGTTTAGGTTATGGCTTACTCCTTATGTGTGTCGGATTTTTTAGAGAACTTTTTGGATCAGGGTCATTGTTTGGCATTATGATTTTAGAGCCAATAAATGATGGCGGGTGGTATATTCCAAACGGGCTACTCCTTCTTCCTCCATCGGCATTTTTTATCATAGGATTTCTAATTTGGGGCTTGCGTTCGTGGAAAAAATCACAAGTTGAAAGCCCTGAATTTAAAATTCAAACTGTTGAGGATCACTAATGGAAAATTTGATTTCATTAGCAGTTAAAGCAATTTTTGTTGAGAATCTTGCGCTTTCTTTCTTTTTGGGGATGTGTACATTTATTGCTGTATCCAAAAAAATAACCACAGCTATTGGGTTGGGTATTTCGGTTATGATTGTTCAATCAATTACTGTTCCAGCAAACAATCTTATTCTTACATACCTACTAAAACCAGGCGCTTTAGCATGGGCTGGATTTTCAGAGGTTGACCTCACTTTTCTAGGTCTGATATCTTACATAGGCGTAATCGCAGCCTTGGTTCAAATATTAGAGATGATCCTTGATAAGTATTTCCCTCCTTTATATAACGCGCTTGGAATTTTCTTGCCGCTTATCACCGTTAATTGTGCCATTTTAGGAGGTTCTTTATTTATGGTTGAGAGAGATTACAATTTTTCTGAATCACTTACCTATGGCATTTCTTCTGGTTTTGGTTGGGCATTAGCTATTACTGCGATGGCTGGCGTAAGGGAGAAATTAAAATATAGCGATATACCTGAAGGGCTACAGGGGCTTGGTATAACGTTTATTACTGCTGGTCTTATGGCAATGGCATTTATGTGTTTTTCTGGCGTTAAGTTATAAGGATAATTAATGAATACCTTTTTTCTTGGAGTGATACTTTTTACATTCATAGTCTTGTCATTAGTTATGATTATCATCTATGCAAGAAGTAAATTTGTATCCTCTGGTGCAGTTAATGTAACAATTAATGGAGAAAAAACTATTCAAGTCCCAGTTGGTGGTAAATTGCTACAAGCTTTAGCTACAGAGAAATTATTTGTTCCTTCTGCATGTGGCGGTGGTGGGACTTGCGCTCAATGTAAAGTTAAAGTCCATGCGGGCGGGGGTTCGATTTTACCTACCGAGGAGGGACATATTAGTAAAAGAGATGCATCTTGTGGTACAAGGTTATCATGCCAGGTTGCCGTTAAACAAGACATGGAAATTGAAGTTCCTGAGGAAGTTTTTGGCGTTCAAAAATGGGAATGTAAGGTGCTAAGTAATGATAATGTTGCAACATTTATTAAGGAATTAATTTTAGAGCTCCCTAAAGGTGAAAATGTAAATTTTAAAGCAGGGGGGTATATACAAATTGAGGCCCCTAAGCACTCACTGTCTTATAAAGATTTTGATATTGCTAAAAAGTACCGAGAGGACTGGGATAGATTTAAGATTTGGGATTTTTCTTCGGAGGTAACAGAGCCAATTGAAAGAGCTTATTCTATGGCAAATCACCCTGCTGAAAAAGGAATTGTCATGCTTAATGTTAGAATAGCTACCCCACCCCCTGGTTCTTCTGGTATTCCTGCAGGAAAAATGTCTTCCTATATATTTAATTTAAAAAAAGGCGACAAAGTAACCATATCAGGCCCATTTGGCGATTTTTTTGCCCGTGACACTAAAAAAGAAATGATTTTTGTGGGTGGGGGTGCGGGAATGGCGCCGATGAGAAGCCTTATATTTGACCAGTTTAAAACGACGAAAACGGATAGAAAGGCATCTTTTTGGTATGGCGCACGCTCAAAAAAAGAAATGTTTTATGCGGATGAATTTGAAAAACTTCAACAAGATAATAAAAACTTTTCTTGGCATGTTGCTTTGTCGGATTCACTTCCAGAGGACAAATGGAAGGGGAATACAGGCTTTATTCACAATGTCCTGTATGAACAATACTTAAAAAACCATCCTGCACCAGAAGACTGTGAATACTACTTATGTGGACCCCCTATAATGAATCAGTCTGTAATCAATATGCTTTTAGATGTAGGCGTAGACAGAGAAGACATTATGCTTGATGATTTTGGCGGGTAGCTACCAATAAACGAAAGCTTTTAATTCTTTTATCAATTCTTTTTGGTAGTCAATCATCTCTTTAACAAGGTCTCCTTGAGAAACCATGCCGATTAATTTTTTCCCATCCATGACCGGCATGTGCCTAATTCTTTTTTTATTCATAATCTCTAACCCTTTCTCAAAATTATCTTCAGCTGAGAGCGTTAGGACTTTTTTAGTCATGATTTCTTTAACCTTTGTATCCTTTGAAGACCTTCCTTCTAAAATCATTTCACGAGCGTAATCCCTCTCAGAAATGATCCCGACCATTTTATCTTTATGCAAAACAATCAGGGCCCCAATCTTAAATTTAGCCATAATAGTTAATGCTTCCATCACAGGGCTTTTAGAATCCACCGTAATAAGCTCTTTAATGTCCTTTTCATTAATTATTTCTAATAATGTCCTGACTTTTGTCGCCGTTGCTTTCATATTAACTTTAAATATAATTTATGTTTTTTATAGCTTAATGACATTATATAATTTATACAACCTTCTAGTTCTTTTGATTTTTTAAAAATAACCTATTAACATGTTGCCATGATTTTTATCTTAATTATTATTTTGGCTTTGTTCCTTGCCAATATCCCTTGGCTTTCTAATAATTTATTTATTTTCTTCCCACAAAATAAAAACAAGGCAGTTTCATTTATTCTTATAGAAATTATTGTTT
>JABHXS010000053.1 GCA_018657165.1 Nitrosomonadales bacterium | reverse complement strand
TTTTTCCTGGCAGCACTTCCTGATAATCGTTTAACAGATCTTCCATCGATAGTTATCTCATCAGATGCTCTATTTGAAAAATTACAGTGGTAGCTAAAAATATCTTGTAATAGTAAATCATCACCTAAATTACTAATGCTGTTTTGATCAAGTCCGCCATATTTAGAACATGCCCTCATCATCTCGGAATTTACTCCCCCATCTTCACCGAAATAAGTATCAACTGTTAACCCACTATAGTTATTATGAGGTGCTGGTAATTGTTCTTTTTTGGTTGTTACACAACCAAAAGAAAAAATTACATAAATTAAAATGTATATCCAACCACTAAATTTTATTGTGTTCTTTAATCCCACTTAGACATACCCACCCATTGCTTTTTAGAGTTTTTTCAAATTTAAACCAAGGGGAATAAATTTGTTTAATTTGTTCTTCTTGAGATTCTAGTATACCTGATAAGGCAATTTTCCCTTTTGGGCTACAATAACTTGCCAATAATGGAGCTAACACTGTGAGTGCACTAGATAATATATTTGCAACAATTAAATCAGCTTGAAATTTAAAATCTTTATTGGTATTTAACCAAGCAATATTACATTTATTTAGTTTTCCATTTTCGCGGCTTGCTGTAATTGCTTGAGCATCTATATCAACCCCTATTACTTTTTGAGCGCCGAGCTTATCAGCAGCGATTGCTAAAATACCTGAGCCGCAACCATAATCGAGCACTTGTGTATTTTTAGTAACATTATCGATGAGCCATTCTGTACATAGGTGAGTAGTTGGATGCGCCCCGGTCCCAAAAGCTAACCCTGGATCTAGAATAATATTAATGAGGTTTGGTTTTTCTATTTCATGCCATGATGGAACAATATATATTTTATTTTTTATACAAATAGGCTTAAATTGAGATTGTGACAATTTTACCCAATCAGTTTCAGAAACAGGTGAAGTATTAAATTTGAAATCAATGTCTTTGAAATTTGTGGCGAGGCTTTGCTGGATTTTTTTGATATCAATAGAGTCATCAAATAATGCTTGTATTTGATTGGTTGACCAAAATTTGTTCGGCCCACTATGAGGTTCACCAAAAATCAATTCTTCGTTATTTTTATTTAAATTTTTATCTTGAATAAAAACTGATAAGGCACCATTTTTATCTAACTCATCACTTAATAAATCAATATCTTTTTCTTCAGCAAAAAAGGTTAGATTTGTCCATGCCATTTTATTATGTTTTATTTTTTAGTTTATTTTCAAGGTAATGAATATTAACGCCACCATCCATGAAGCTAAGATCGCTCATGAGGTCTCTATGAAGCGGGACATTTGTTTTTATACCCTCAATGACAATTTCAGATAAAGCAATATCCATTCTGGCAAGCGAAATATCTCTGGATTCACCATAAGTTATTAATTTTCCAACCATTGAATCATAGTTAGACGGGACTTTATAACCTCCATAAGCATGTGTATCAATCCTGACGCCAGGACCACCTGGAAGATGAAATCTAGAAATAGTACCTGGTGAAGGCATGAAGTTATATGGATCTTCCGCATTAATTCGACATTCAATAGCATGACCATGATATTTAATATCTTTTTGACGAAAAGAGAGCTTTTCACCAAAGGCAATTTTTATTTGCTCTTGTACTAAATCAATATCGGTAATGAGCTCAGTAACAGTATGCTCAACCTGAAGTCTGGTATTCATTTCAATGAAGTAAAATTCACCATTCTCATATAAGAATTCAAATGTGCCCGCACCTCGATAATTTATTTTTTCGCATGCTGATGCACATCTAGCACCAATTTTGTTCATTTGCCTTTCACTAATTCCAGGTGCAGGCGCTTCTTCAACAATTTTTTGGTGACGTCTTTGAAGGGAACAGTCTCTAGTTCCAAGATGAATAGCATTTTTATGAGAGTCAGCTAATACTTGAAATTCAATGTGTCTAGGTTTTCCAAGAAATTTTTCCATGTAGACGACGGGATTTCCAAAAGCAACTTGAGCTTCATTCTTGGTCATTACCACTGAGTTCAGAAGTGCGGCTTCAGTATGTACTACACGCATACCTCGACCCCCTCCCCCTCCAGCAGCTTTAATAATGACAGGGTACCCAATTTTTTTCGCAATTTCTTTGATTTCATCGCTATCATCGGGGATGGCACCATCAGAACCAGGAACACACGGCACTCCTGTTTTCCGCATTGTTTCTTTAGCACTAACTTTGTCACCCATCATTCTAATTGTTTCAGGCCTTGGGCCAATAAACGTAAATCCACTTTTTTCAACACGCTCAGCAAAATCTGCATTTTCTGAAAGAAAGCCGTAACCGGGATGGATGGCTTGAGCATCAGTTACTTCTGCTGCACTGATAATTGCTGGAATGTTCAAGTAGCTTAGGTTGGAAGGTGCTGGGCCAATACAAACTGATTCATCGGAAAGTTTTACATATTTTGCTTCAGCATCAGCCTCCGAGTAGACGGTGACTGTTTTAATGCCCATTGCTCTACAAGCCCTGAGGATTCTAAGGGCTATCTCACCACGATTGGCAATTAAAATTTTATCAAACATGTTTTTAACTTATTACGAAAAGAGGTTGTCCGAACTCTACAGGCTGACCGTTTTCAATTAATATTTTAGAAATTGTGCCTTCTTTATCGGATTCTATTTCATTAAGAATTTTCATAGCTTCGATAATGCATAAAGTTTCACCCTTCTTCACAGTGGATCCAATATCTATAAAAGGTGCCGAATCCGGAGAGGCGGCTCTATAAAAAGTACCCACCATTGGCGAAGTAATCACATTCCTATCTTCATCCGCATTTCCATCCTTTGCTTCACTGGGGGGCTCAGCTTTAGTTGGAGTCTGAAGATTAGGGGTTTCTATTGGTTGCTGAATATAGTTAACAGGCGCTATGGGTGTTTGGGGGGTGCTTTGTCGAGTGATTTTTACCCTTTCTTCGCCCTCTGTTAGTTCAAGTTCAGAAATATCTGATGCTTCTACTAAATCGATCAGGGTTTTTAGCTTTCTTAAATCCATTTTATCTTTACCTCAAGTTTTTATTCAGATTGATTTATGTAATTCAGTGCTGCAACATATCCTTCAGGCCCTAATCCACTTATGATAGCAACTGCTACATCAGAGAAAAAAGAATTTTTTCTAAAAGCTTCTCTTGCAAATACATTCGAGAGATGAATCTCAATAAATTTTATTTTTTTTGCAACAAGACTATCTCTAATTGCTACTGAGCTATGGGTAAAGGCAGCAGGATTTATAATAGTAAAATCACTTGATAATGATTGTATCTTATCAATAATTTCAGACTCACTATTACTTTGAAAAATATCTATTTCAATATTTAATTCTTTCGCTCGATTAATTAACATAGAATTAATTTCTTCAAGCGTCATGTTTCCATAGTGCTCGGGCTCTCTTTTGCCTAGTAAATTTAAATTAGGCCCGTGTATAATACTTACTCTTTTTTTTAACATGAATTTTATATTAGTAAATATATGTTTATAAAAAACCTATTTTGCCGAAATTAACCTATTTTGTCTATATTTTAATAGATTTTAAGTAACTTTAGTGGTCTATCTATCGAATAATTGAGTTTAGTGCTTGATTTAATTGATTTAATTTTAATCGACCGTAAAATATTTTTTCAATTTTTCTATCAGGACCAATAATAATACTAAAAGGTAAAATGCCTCTTTCGTTCCCAAGCGATTGGGATAATTCAACACCTTCATTCTCAGCAATAAAAGACAAATACTGAATCGGTATTTTTTTAGTGAATTTGTTAACTGATTCTAAATCATCAATAGCTATTGCAATAGTTTGGATATGTTTATTTTGATGAGAAAATTCGTTTAACTCAGGTATTTCTTCTCGACAAGGTGCACACCATGTAGCCCAAAAGTTTATTAACAGCCATTTACCTTCAAACTTTGACAAGGCAACCTTCTTCCCAGCAGTATCTATAATTTGAGAGCTAAAAAATTTCTTAGTAGTGATATTTGAAACATCTGAAACATCCAATTCTTTATCAATATCATTTTTTTTAATTAAATAGCCAGTAAAAGCAGCAATGACACCAATCAAAATAATCAGTAGTATAAATTTAAAATTCTTTCTCATGCTTTAGCCCTATTCGTAATATTTTTTTGAAATCTTTTGCATTTTTAAAGCCGATTGTTCTTATCCTTCTAATCTCACTTCCAGAAGAATTAAAAAATATGATAGCGGGAGGCCCAAAAATTTCAAATTCACGCATAAGTTTTTTATGGCTCCCTGTATTATTAGTGACATCAACCTTCAATAAAACATATTCATTCATTAATGCACGTACTTGTTCATTTGTAAAAGTAAATTTCTCAAATTCAAGGCATGTGATACACCAGTCCGCATAAAAATCGAGCATGATCGGCTTTTTATTATTTGTAGAAATTAAATTGTTTAACTCATCAACTGTATTAATAACAATAAAATTTGGCTTACTTTTAAATGAAATTAAATCTTTATCCTTATCCAAAAGATTTTCCGCAAGAAAGATATTAGAAAACAATGATAGGAGAAAACTTGTGATCAAGACTATTTTAATAAGTGCTATTTTATTTTTAGTAAAAAATAAGTAATAAATAAAAGTGGATGTTAGTAAAGTATTTAAAAGAAAATAAAAAATAGATTCGCTCAACATAGGGCGGATAATATAAATTGCCATTCCAATAAGAATAAAGCCAAGAAGTTTTTTAACCTTAATCATCCAAATACCTGGTTTGGGAAGAAGCTTGTTAGCAGAAAATCCAATTAGTAATAAAGGCATACTCATTCCAATACTCATTCCAAATAATGAAAGACCCCCTAAGAAAATATTATTGGACTGGCTAATATATAAAATTGCTGCTGCCAGTGGAGGGGCAACACATGGACTTAAAATGAGGGCTGAAAATAGTCCTAAGAAAAATATATGCATGATATTTTTCTTATTTATTTTATTAAGGAAGTTTGAAAGAAAGCTATTTTCAGAAATGTTTAAATGAAAAACATCAAACATGGCTAAAGCAAAAATGAAAAATATAATCCCGTTAAACAATAAGAAATAGATATTTTGTAAACTTGAAGATAAAAAGCTTCCCGTGATTGAAGCAACAATTCCAAAAATAATGTAGGTTGCTGATACGCCAGCAACATAACTTAAAGTAAAGCGGATAGCATGATCTTTGTTCGATGATATTATAATGCTTGAAAGGATAGGAACCATGGGCAGAACGCAGGGGGTAAGTGATAAAAGTAGGCCTGCTAGAAAAAAACTTATTAATATAATGATAAAATTTCTATCATTAAGTTTTTCAGCAAATGAATCTGTTTCCGATAAGTAAGCAACCTCTGCTTTGCTATGCAAATTGATGATATTTGTTGTCGGGGGATAACAAAGCCCTTTTTCACTACATCCTTGAAAATCTATTTTAATTTGAGCATCTTGTGGAAGC
>JABHXS010000054.1 GCA_018657165.1 Nitrosomonadales bacterium | reverse complement strand
TATAAAACTAAAGCGAAAAAAAAATATCTCGGAAATAAAAATGAAAATTACCCAAAAAAGAATTGGTCAAGTTTAATCTTGTGGAATTGTAGTCATCCAAAAAATAAAAATTTAACGCCAAGCCTTGTAGCCACTCAATCAGGAAAATATTTGCATAGGTTTTCTTGGTTGGAAGAGGAGGATATTGGTGAATTAAATCCTGAATGGAATTGGCTTGCGATTGAGTATCCAAAAAATGAAAATGCAAAAATAATTCACTACACATTGGGCACCCCTTGCTTTAAGGATTACAAACAAACTGATTCTTCTGAAATCTGGCATGAAACATATCATAAAATATTGGAAGGGTTAGAATAATACTTATTATGTTAAAAGGACGGTTGATATGAAAAGCTATAAAAAAGAGTTATGGTTTAACGCACCTGAAAGAATGCACTTTACAAACATTACACCTGAGGTAAATTTATGTTTGGCTGAAAGTGGCATTCAAGAGGGACTTGTGTTGGTCAACGCGATGCATATTACAGCCAGTGTTTTTATTAACGATGATGAATCAGGTTTGCATCATGACTATAAAAAATGGCTTGAAGAGCTAGCACCACATGAGCCGTTGAGCCATTATAGGCATAATGATACGGGTGAAGACAATGCTGATGCCCATATTAAAAGGCAGGTAATGGGGAGAGAAGTTGTTGTTGCTGTTACTGAAGGCAAGCTAGATTTTGGACCCTGGGAACAAATCTTCTACGGCGAATTTGATGGCAGAAGAAAAAAAAGAGCTTTAGTAAAGATAATAGGAGAGTAATTTTGAATAAAACTTTTAGGTGGCGTTAGCATGGCGGGACATTCAAAGTGGGCAAATATACAGCATCGCAAAGGAAGACAGGATGCTAAAAGAGGAAAAATTTTTACTAAATTAGTAAAAGAAATTACTGTTGCCGCAAGGCTGAGTGGAGGGGATGTAAATTTTAACCCCAGATTAAGATCTGCAGTGACGGCAGCCAAAGAACAAAGCATGCCGGCTGAGAATATTACAAGAGCAATAAAAAGAGGAACTGGAGAATTAGAGGGCGTTAATTATGAAGAGATACGATATGAAGGTTATGGGATTAACGGAGTCGCAATTATTATTGATTGCCTAACAGACAATAAAGTTCGTGCGGTAGCTGATGTGAGACATGCTTTATCAAAAAATGGGGGAAATTTAGGGACCGATGGATCTGTTTCTTTCCTATTTAAGCATTGTGGCAGTATCTTTTTTGCACCGACAGATGATAGTGAGGCCTTGATGGATGAGGCAATTAATTTGGGCGCTGATGATGTAATTATTAATGATGATAAAAGTGTAGAAATTATAACCTTACCGAATGACTTTACTAAAATAAACGAAGGACTTGAAAAATTAGGCTTTAAAAAAGAATTGTCAGAGTTGACAATGAAGGCAGAAAATGAAATAAGTTTAAAAGGCGATGATGCAATTAAGATGCAAAAAATACTAGATATCTTAGAGGATTTGGATGATGTCCAAGAAGTTTATACCAATGCAAATTTTGAAGATTAATTAATTCGTTGAGTACGATCTTAGGCATTGATCCAGGGCTAAGAGTAACCGGCTATGGAGTAATACATCAGGAAAATAAAAAGTATAAATATGAATCAAGTGGGACTATAAAAACAACCAAAGAAGATCTCGATTTAGCGGCAAGAATTAAAATTATAGTTTCAGGTATTAGTGAAGTGATTGTTCAGTTTAAGCCGACTATTGTTGCAATTGAAAAAGTTTTCGTAAATACAAATCCTCAATCTACTTTACTGCTTGGTCAGGCAAGAGGTGCTGCAATAGCAGCAGTCGTATCTAAAGAAATTAATGTTTATGAGTATACAGCCCTTCAAATTAAGAAGTCTGTCGTCGGAAACGGTCATGCAGATAAACTTCAAGTCCAAACAATGGTTCAAAGATTACTTCAATTACCCTCTTTACCTGGACCAGATTCTGGAGATGCATTAGCTTGTGCTATATGTCATGCTAATATAAGTGACTCACTAGGAAGGCTTGGAGTAGGTAACCGAATGAAATCAGGCAGAATAATATGATAGGGCGTATTCACGGTAAAATCTTAGAAAAGGTACCTCC
>JABHXS010000170.1 GCA_018657165.1 Nitrosomonadales bacterium | reverse complement strand
GGACAAAAATAATCGTAATGCTGTTACTATTGCCAAGATTGCAGAGGATGCTGGCATCCAGGCACTCACTATGCATGGCAGAACGCGTGCATGTCTTTATATGGGTGATGCTGAATATGACACTATCGCATCAGTGAAGCAGAAAATCAAAATGCCTCTGATAGCAAATGGTGATATTACCTCTCCCGAGAAGGCTAAATTTGTATTGGAATATACAGGGGCTGATGCTGTAATGATTGGTCGAGCGGCCCAAGGAAGGCCATGGATATTTAGAGAAATTGAGTATTACTTAAAAACAGGTACATACTTAACAAGGCCAACTAATGAAGAAATTCATCAAACTACCATAGATCATGTGAAAGATCTTTATGAATTCTATGGGAACAATAAAGGCTTAAGAATCGCTAGAAAACATATATCATGGTATACGAAGGGCTTGAAGAACTCAGCCTATTTTCGTGCGGCTATGAATCAAATTGAAGAAAATAATGAACAGATTGACTATATTCATTTATTCTTTGAGGATCTAAGTAAAAAAAATAAATATATTACATATGAAGACCATTTAAATAACAAAGAACTCGCTATAAGATAATGAAAAAGAATTTGCCAGATAATATTGATACTCTTCTTGATCAATATTTTAATGATTTAGATGGTGATCAACCAAGCACCATTTATGAAATGGTAATTAATACAGTAGAAAAACCACTTCTTATATATATCTTGAATAAAACAGAGGGCAATCAAAGTAAGGCAGCAAAAATGTTAGGCCTCAATAGAAACACACTTAGAAAAAAACTTAAACAATATAACTTGGAAAATTAAATGATAAAAATTAAAAAAGCCTTAATAAGTGTTTCTGATAAATCTAATATTTTGGAATTGGCACAACATTTAAAAACATTTAATATTGAAATATTGTCGACAGGCGGCACAGCAAAACTCCTAAAAGAAAATAAAATTCAGGTCACAGATGTAAGTGATTACACTAAATTTCCTGAAATGCTTGATGGAAGGGTTAAAACCCTTCACCCTAAAATTCATGGAGGCATTTTAGGGAGAAGAGATATACCTGAACACCAGGAGACAATGAAAAACCATAAGATAGATCCAATTGACCTTGTGATAGTAAATCTATACCCATTTGAAGCAACTATTAAACAAGAAAACTGTACATTAGATCTGGCAATAGAAAATATTGATATTGGTGGCCCAGCGATGATTCGATCTGCTGCAAAAAATTATAAGCATGTTGCTGTTTTAACAAATTCAAATGATTACAAAAAGTTCTCTGATGAAATAATTAAAAACGAAGGATCAATTAGTGAGGATTTTAGTTTTTCCTTAGCAAAAAAAGCTTTCGCTAGAACGTCAGCTTACGATGCCGCAATTAATAATTATTTAACATCCGACGACCAAAATAAATTTCCAGAAAAATTATCAAAAACCCTTAATAAGGTAATGGATTTGCGCTATGGAGAAAACCCACATCAGCAAGCAGCTTTTTATAAAGATTCAATAGAAAGCACCGGCACATTATCTAGCTTTGATCAACTCCAAGGGAAAGAATTATCATTTAATAATCTTAATGATTCAGATACTGCTTGGGAATGTGTTAAAAAGTTTTCACAGCCTAGTTGTGTCATTGTAAAACATGCTAACCCTTGTGGTGTTGCTTCAGCAGATAGTTTACAAGAGGCCTATCAGACTGCATTTAAAACTGATCCAACTTCAGCTTTTGGAGGAATTATTGCATTTAATGAAAGTTTGGACGAAAAAACTGCATCCTTAATAATAAAGCAATTTGCTGAGGTAATTATAGCGGTAGATTTTTCAGAGGCAGCAAAAAAAGTTTTTCAAAAAAAACCTAATGTTAGGTTATTAAAAATAAAAAATGAAAATAATAATGTTGAATTTGATTTCAAAAAGATTGGGGGTGGTTGGCTAATCCAAACACCAGATAATCATTCTCTAGATATAAATAGTTGTAATATTGTCACTGAACTAAAACCCTCCGAACAACAACTAGATGATATGAAATTTGCCTGGATAGTCTCACAATATGTCAAATCAAATGCCATTGTTTTTTGTAAGAATAAACAAACATTAGGAATTGGTGCTGGGCAAATGAGCAGAGTTGATAGTACAAAAATTGCTTCGCTAAAAGCAGAAAATGCTAATGTAGACTTAACCCACTCTGTAGTTGCCTCAGATGCTTTTTTCCCATTTAGAGATGGAATTGATGTTATTGCAAGTCATGGGGCCAAGTGCATCATCCAACCTGGTGGGAGTATTAAGGATCAGGAAGTAATAAAAGCAGCCAATGAACATAATCTTGTCATGTTATTTACCAATATTCGACATTTTAAACATTAAATAATGAAAGTACTTATCATAGGCGGTGGTGGAAGAGAGCATGCCCTTGCATGGAAAATATCTCAAAGCCAAGAAGTAAAAAAAATATTTGTTGCGCCAGGTAACGGTGGAACTGAACTAGAAAGAAATATAGAAAATCTAAATATAACTGAAATTGAGGGTCTTATAGATTTTGCAATTAAACAGAAAATTGATTTAACTGTGGTAGGCCCAGAAGCACCTCTTGCGCTTGGTATAGTTGATGCTTTCCATAAAAATAATTTAACTATTTTTGGTCCAACAAAAGCTGCAGCTCAACTTGAAAGCTCTAAAGAATTCTCGAAAAGATTTATGGCTCGCCATAACATCCCAACAGCAAAGTTTGCTACTTTTGAAGATACCCATTCTGCGCATGAATATTTAAAGAATAATCCAGCCCCAATTGTAATTAAGGCTGATGGACTTGCATCCGGGAAAGGTGTGGTAGTTGCAATGACAGATGAAGAGGCACATGAAGCTGTTGATTCAATGCTCAGTGATAAATTATATGGTAGCGCAGGTACAAAAATTATCATAGAAGAATTTCTCTTAGGGGAAGAGGCGAGCTTTATTGTGATATGTGATGGATCTACAATATTGCCACTTGACTCCAGTCAAGATCATAAACGTTTACTAGATAATGATGCCGGCCCTAATACGGGTGGAATGGGAGCTTATTCACCAGCTCCTCTAGTGACTGATGAGATAAATAATAAAATTATGGACCAGGTTATTATTCCCACAATTGAGGGGATGAAAAAAGAAGGAATTACATTTTCTGGGTTTTTATATGCCGGAATAATCGTTGATAAAAAAAATAACATTAAAACACTCGAGTTTAATTGCCGAATGGGTGACCCAGAAACACAGCCTATTTTATTTAGAATGCAAGGCGATTTATTTTCAGTGCTATATAAAGCGGCGAAGCAAGAGCTGAAGGGGGTTGACATAAATTGGGATAATCAGCATTCGATTACAGTAGTTATGGCGGCAAAGGATTATCCTATAAAACCGATACTGGGTAATGAAATTAAACTACCGAATACAGAAGAAAAGGGTACATTCATATTTCATGCTGGCACAATTTTTAAAAACAATAAGCTTATGACATCCGGAGGCCGTGTTTTAGGTGTAACCGCTAAAGGAGAGACGTTAGAAATTGCAAAAAATAAAGCTTACCGTATTTTAAGTGAGATTGAATTTGATGGAGCTCAGTTTCGAACAGATATTGGGCAAAAAGCATTAAATTAAAGTTGTGAAAAACATAAGGCTTAAAAGGTTCATCGCTAATGGAGGAGTAGTTGCCTACCCTACAGAGTCATGTTTTGGTTTAGGATGTAACCCTCAAAATTTTAGGGGAATTAAAAAATTAAATCTACTAAAAAAAAGACCTACAAATAAAAATTTTATTCTCATTGCTGCAGAACTTAAACAAATAAAAAATATTATTCAAAAGCTTAATAAGAAACAAATTGAAAATTTATATACTAAATGGCCAGGCCCTCACACATGGTTGATTAAGGCAAATCGTACATGCCCATCATGGCTAAAAAAAAATAATAAAGTTGCTATAAGAATTCCTAATTTGAATATCTGTCAAGATTTTCTCTCTTCAATTGATATGGCTGTTACGTCAACGAGTGCAAACAAAACAAAACAACATCCCATTAAAAACTACAGGGAAGCCTGCCGTTACTATAAACATTCAGTTCGCATTATCAAAGGAAGAATAGGAAGGAATAAAAAACCTAGCCAGATACAAGACTTTGATACAAAAGTTATAATAAGAAAATGACTGAAAGAAATATAAATAAAGAGGCTGTTAAGGATTACTTTGTAAAATTACAAGCGGAAATTTTAAATGCCGTTGAAATCGTAGATGGTAAGAATTTTTTAGTTGACTCCTGGCAAAGGTCAGAAGGTGGAGGTGGAACAACATGTATTCTAGAAAATGGAAATATCTTTGAAAGGGCAGGCATAGGATTTTCACATGTTAAAGGTTCACAACTTCCTAAATCAGCAACAGATGCTCATCCTGAGATTACCGATAGCAAATGGGAAGCCATGGGAGTCTCTTTAGTTTTTCATCCTCATAATCCTTATATTCCAACAGTTCATATGAATGTAAGGTTTTTTATTGCCAATAAAAAAAATAGAGATACCTGGTGGTTTGGTGGCGGTATGGATTTAACTCCATATTATGGCTTTGTTGAAGATGTTATTCATTTTCATAAAACAATTAAAACAACATTAAACCCTTTTGATGAAAATCTTTATCCTGAGTTTAAAAAAAACTGTGATAAATATTTTTTCTTAAACCACCGAAATGAGCCTAGAGGTATTGGTGGCATTTTTTTCGATGATTTTAATATGAAAGATTTTAACTTCTCTTTTAATTTTACTAGGGAGGTTGGTAATGCTTTTTTAAAAGCATATTTACCAATTCTTCAGAAAAGAAGAAATCACAAATTTACAAATAAGGAAAAAGAATTCCAACAATACCGCAGAGGCCGTTATGTTGAATTTAACCTGCTTCAAGACAGAGGAACGCTTTTCGGTATCCAATCAAAAGGTCGGGTTGAGTCAATTTTAATGTCTATGCCACCATCAGTTAAATGGGAATATGATTACACACCAAAAAAAGGTAGCAAAGAAGATGAACTATATTCTAAATTTTTAATTGTAAAAGATTGGGTCTAAAATTTAAATGCTGGAGCAACTGTTTAGAAAAAAAAGTTTAATAGATAACAAAACCTCGCAACTTAAGCGCTGTCTTAATGCCTTTGATTTAACCCTACTTGGTGTAGGTTGCATTATAGGCACAGGAATCTTTGTGTTAACAGGTATTGTTGCTGCCACTCACTCAGGACCAGCAATTATCATCTCTTTTCTCCTGGCAGGAACGGCGTGTGCATTTGCTGCATTATCTTATGCAGAACTCTCATCGTCTATTGGGGGTTGTGGAAGTGCTTATGGCTATTCTTATGTAGCTTTTGGTGAATTATTTGCTTGGATTATTGGCTGGATACTCTTGTTAGAGTATGGCGTTGCAATTGCTGCAGTGGCAAGTGGATGGTCAGGTTACTTTAATAATGCTTTAGTTGCTATAAATATTGGACTTCCTGAATACTTAATTAACCCGCCAAGCTCAGGTGGAATAATTAACCTGCCTGCATCAATCATCATACTTTCTATTATGTTACTACTAATTGCTGGGGTTAAAGAGAGTATCAAATTAAATACAATAATGGTTTTTATTAAAATCAGTGCGATTTTAATATTCATATTTATTGCTATATTTAATGTTAACCCAAACCATTGGTCTCCATTCATCCCTTTTGGGTGGTTTGATAGGCTGCCAGATGGAGAGACCATAGGAATTTTTGCTGGAGCCTCTATTGTTTTCTTTGCTTATGTTGGATTCGATGCTGTTTCAACCGCTGCGGAAGAAGCTATTAATCCCCAAAGAGACCTACCAAAAGGCATCATATATTCATTGATAATTT
>JABHXS010000070.1 GCA_018657165.1 Nitrosomonadales bacterium | reverse complement strand
TATGAAAGCTTTAAAAATATTGCTATCAACTGCACTCTCATTTAGCTTTATTTCTCAATCTCTCGCATGCGAGAATAGGGTGATAAATGACCTCGCTGAAACGACTATATTTAAAAATATTAAATGTTGGGATCTGCTTGTTGATGAAGAAAACTTTAGGTCTTATGGCTACAATAACCCAAGCACCAGCTTAAGTTCATATAACTCCGTGTTGCTTGATAATATAACGATTGAAGAAAAAGCTGACGATACAGTCACTGCTGAACTGCTAACCAGGATTAAAAATTCAGCCAGAACTAAAATCAGGGAAGAGCTTCAAGCTTCACACTCCCTAGTAAATGCTAAGGGCTCAAATGTGATGAGAATGCAAGTGAACTTTAGAGATGCTGACTTAACAGGCGATGGGATGGGGGCGCTTGATTTTTTACCCATAAAAGCAGCCTGGAATCTAGGCAAAAAAATTATTGATAAAAATACCAAAGTCCCCTTCATGGTTTTTGAATCTAGAATCAGTGACAGTGTATCGGGCGAACTCATTAGGGCGAGAATTTTTGTGTTCAGAGGGGAGGGCTTTGAAGGCGAAATGGCACCGAATACTTTTGAGTCTTTAGTTATTAACTCAATTGATAAAGCCTTCAAAAAAAGTAAATTAAATTAAAGCAAAACAATATGAACAATTAATTAACATTAAATTATTAAATGCTTTGTAAAGCCAACCCTTTGTTGGCTTTTTTTTAATCAAAATTCCAAATTTAGCTTCACTGAATAGCTTATTAGCGTGTATTATTTAATAAAGATTAATCAAAATTTGAGAGGTAAAATATGCACACTGAAGAACATACCGCGATGCTTATTGAGATTGCAACGCTCCTTGATGTAGAGTTAGAAGAGGTTAAGAAACTTGTTGAGTTGATGATGGATGGTTATAACTTTGAAGATGCTGTTAATGGTTGTTCGTTGACTACTGGTGAATGTAAGCTCGTTCTTGACGAGATTCATAAAAGAAAGCCAGACGCTTCCTAACTGAAAACCCTAACCAAACAACTGAGCTAATTGTGTTCTGGTTGTTTGCGTGTAATTAAGTACCTACAATTCAATGAGACGACTTATAAAATAATGTAACCATATTTTATAAACACATAAAACGTACCTACAATTAAAGCCAATAAAATTACAAATGCCGCACTAAGCTTGCCGAGATACTTTTTTCTAAATGCTTTATCGTAAATAAGAGAGTAAACGGCCGTCACTAAGAACAAAAATCCGATAGCCAGAAAAAAACCTATAGCAGTCAGAACTATCGTGTCTATCGCTATCACCCAGGTAAAGATTTGTTCAATGGTCATATGAATGACTATACCAACAATGACATTTATTTAAATATTAAATTGTCTTAAATAATTTTTTTATGTAAAGTTAAACTTTAAAAACAAATTATTAAAATTAAAGTGAGGGGCGTAAACATGAGCAAACTAACTACAATAATTGCAGCTACTTTACTTGTATTTTCTCAAGTCGGTTTCACTGCCTCAAAAGATGAGATTGATGCTGAAATTAAGGCCGCTTTGGATGAGCTGTATAAAACATCTGCCGCAGCAAAAGAGCTTTCATCTAAAGCGAAAGGGGTATTAGTGTTCCCCAGTATTGTAAAAGCAGGGTTTGTTATAGGAGGGGCGTATGGAGAAGGGGCCCTTATTATTGATGGAAAAAAGGTTCAGTATTACGACAACATCTCTGGCTCCATTGGTTTCCAGCTTGGGGTTGAAAAACGATCTGAAGTTTATATGTTCTTAAAAGCAGATGCATTAAAAGAATTTAGGAGTGCGAGCGGTTGGAGTGGTGGTGGTGATGCAAGTGTCGCCGTTGCTGTATGGGGTGCCGGTGGCGTGGCCAATGTAGAGTCTATTAAAGAGCCTGTCGTTGCATTTGTATTTTCTCCGAAAGGCTTAATGTACAACCTCACATTAGAGGGAAGTAAAATAAATAAAATTGATAAGTAATTTAAGTAGTTATTAATTAAGTTACATTAGTCCTTCAAAAGACCCCGGTAAGAGATAATGGCTGACCAGCGTGACAATCAAAATACCAATTAAGTTTAAGATAAATCCTGCTTTAATCATATTTGCAATTGTAATTTTTCCAGAACCATAAACAATTGCGTTTGGTGGCGTAGCCACAGGAAGCATAAATGCCAAGCTAGATGCCATCACAAGGGGTATTGCAATCGATAAAGGCGCTACCGAAATTGCGACCGCAATAGATGTGGCAATAGGGAGGAAGGTGGAAGCTGTTGCCGTATTCGATGTTAATTCAGTTAGAAAGACAATGAAGGTAGTAATTAAGAGAATAATTAACCAAGGTTTTAGCTCCACCAACAAACCAAATGACGTCCCGAGCCATTGACCCAACCCAGAAACACTTATCGCGCCTGCCAAAGAGAGCCCACCCCCAAATAGAAGCAAGAGGCCCCAGGGCAATTTTTTTGTTTCATCCCATTCTAGAAGGTTACTTTTCTTATTATCTGAGGGTAAGATAAAGAGCATGATGGCAGCCAAAATAGCAATGCCTGCATCGGTCAACCCTAATAAAATTTCATAATGCTTTAAATAAGGCCTACCTATCCATAAACTTGCTGTAATCAAAAAAATAATAAAAACTTTTTTTTCATCTCGACTGATTACCCCTAATTTTTTAAGCGATTGATTGATTTTATTTTTCGCCGCCGTATTAATTTTGAAAGTAGAAGGATAAATTATTTTTGTCAAAATGAGGTAGGATGCAAAAAGCATCATCAGGGCAATGGGCAGCGCAATCTTCATCCAATCCAGAAATGAAATGTCGATATTAAAGTTTTCTTGCATAAAGCCTGCAAAAACAATATTGGGTGCAGTTCCTATTAAGCTTGACATGCCACCGATTGAAGAGGCATAGGCAATACCTAAAAATAATGCAATTTCAAAGTTCTTAATATTCTTGCTTGATGTGCCTGGTAAAGCTTCTTTGATGTTGACACAAATAGCCAAGCAGATAGGCAGTAACATCAATGTTGTTGAAGTGTTCATGACCCACATACTGACAAAAAATGATATGCACATAAAGGCACCTATGATGCTGCCAGCTGATGCATTAACTTGCGATACAACCGAGAGGGCCAACCTTTTGTGCAAACCGGATCTTTGGATGGCTAGTGCCAGAATGAAGCCACCTAAGAACAAAAATATATGGGGATTTGCATACGATATTGCCGTTTCTTTGAGCGAAGAAATTTGTAGCAGAGGAAAGGCCACAAGGGGAATGAGGGCCGTGACAGGCAAGGGGACCGCCTCTGTTCCCCACCAGGCTGCCATCAGCAATGCAACGGCCGCCACATGCCAGCCTTCGACTGATAAGGATTCAGGTGTTGGATTTAAGATAACAGAGAAGAATAAGAGTAAACCAACCCAAAAACCTAATTTTCTATAAGACTGGGTATGCAAGGCTATTCCTTATCCTGCTTTTTTTATTAAAGATTTTACAATTTTTAAGCTGGTAAACTTAAAAAAGCACGGAAAAATCGCGTGAATGATTGAGGCAATGCCTGCGTACAGAAGTATAAAGCCTGCGATAAAGGCAAACTTAAAATGCTCCCAATAACTCTTTCCCGCTTCATTTAAATGTTTTTTAAACATACTATCAGTTACCCCATCGAAGGTTTGGTGTTAAAACGGGTGCGTCCCAATGTTTTTTTATCTCATCATCAAGCAAGCACATTGTGATTGAAGCACCCGCCATATCTAAGGCTGTTGTATAGTTTCCTACTAAAGAGCGGGATATATGGATATTTTTCTTGCTGAGTTGCTCAGCAACAGCATTATAAATTAAATATAATTCTGATAACGGTGTTCCTGAAAACCCATTGACCAAAAGAAGTATGCCCCCGGGATCCTTAACATCTAACGATTTTTCATCGAAATCCTTTAGGATGGCTGCGACCATATCCTCAACAATCAGATTGGCTGCTTTAATTTTTTCTCGTTTTCTACCGGGTTCGCCATGAATGCCGACTCCGAATTCAATTTCATTTTCTCCAATCGAAAAAGTTGGCTTTCCAGCAGCAGGAATAGTGCAGCTTGACAGCGCTACCCCAATACTTGATGAATGATGATTCACTTTATCCCCAAGCACCTTACAAGCTGTTAAATCACTACCAGACTCAGCAAGGCTACCAACAACTTTCTCAACTATGACCGTGCCTGCAACGCCTCGCTTACCTGTTGTATAGCTTGAATTGAATACAGCAGCATCGTCATTGGTTAAAACGGTCTGGTGATCAAAGGTAATCATTTCCGATGCCATTTCAAAGTTCATCACATCACCAGAGTAATTTTTTACGATAAATAAAACACCGCTCTTAGGCTGACAATATTCAATAGCCGAAATCATTTGATCGGGGGTAGGTGAGGTGAACACATGCCCTGGGCAAGCCACATCTAACATCCCTTGTCCCAAGTACCCTGTATGGAGTGGCTCATGCCCTGAGCCACCACCAGAAACCAAAAGGACTTTATTGGGGTTAATTTCTTTACGGGTTACAAAGACAGGATCAAGATTAAGGTAAATTAAATCCTCATGCGCCTTGGCGTAGCCTTTTAAACTATCTACGATAAAGTTATCCGTTTGATTTAAAAATTTTTTCATCTCAATTTAACCCTTATTTAATTGATTACAAATGGTGCTGATAATTATTTGACATGTTTTAGCGCCCGGATCAATATGACCAACCGCTCTCTCAGCCAACCCAGCCGACCTACCTTTGGCGGGGATCAAATCTTTTGTTGCAATCACGCCAGCCTGGGCGGTTAAATCAATCTCTTTAATCATTATATTTTTTTCACACCCATCCTTAACTAATGATTGAAGCTTTTCTGAAACAGGGATCAATACATCAAGCATAGTCTTATCCCCTAATTTGGATTTACCTCTTTGCATAATTGATTCTACGCCTCTAGAAAAACCCAGGCTAAATTTATGCAGATCATCATTGTCCGAAACTTCTTTGGACAATGCTAAAAAGAAACTTGCAAAAAGAGGGCCGGAGGCACCGCCCACAGATGACATTATTGTCATCCCTATTTTTTTAAAGGCTTCAGCATTTGTTAAATGATTAAGGTCACCTTTGATTGACTGAACAGCCAAAGCCCCTCTCTTAATATTAATATAATGATCTCCATCACCAATCACCCTATCTAAGGACTCAATTTCTGACTCACTTTCCACAATACAATTTGTAATATTATCAATACATTGAATGATAAAGTCGCTTTTCATATTTATTTTTTTGATGGATAAAAACTTAGTATAAAATGAATTTTTTAACTTGAATACAGTCTTTTAATTTTAATCTAGAAGGTTAAATGGTTATGGTTAGTAAAAGTAAAAGGGAAGAGTGTCCTGCACATAGATGTAAGCCAATGATGCTCATGTCATATCTGGCCGCAGTTTTTTTAGTGCTCGGTATATGCGCCCTTGTGAAATATATTTTCTTTTAATTTAGTTAAGTTTTTGCACCCCGACAAACTGTTTAAATTTCTCAAGGTAAATTCTATCTTCCTTTGATAGGTTGATAGGCTTGAAGTATTGAGAAAACTTAGAGTTGTTTCGTCTAATATAAATTACTGATTTACCATAACTGATGCTTTGTTCTGCCTTCCCACCCACAAAAACTTCTTGTCTCACCTCTGTTGCTTCAAACGGCTTCTTGTTCGTGAAGTTGGTGACAAGCTGTAATTGCTGATCCTTGCCGGCAACCAAACTTGTTCTTGAATAACTATTCGCATCATATTCCATAAGAAGGTAGCTGAATAAGTCCTTTTCTAGGGCTCTATTGATCCCAATGCCGTTATTAAATTTCTGAAACATTGTGACATTGAATAAATAATGACTCCCGCCTGAGCAAAAAGTAAAAATCTTCGGAAGGGAGTTTGTTTTCGCTACAACCTTTTTATAAAGAGTTGGTATTTCTTTTTTAAGATAATCATAAGTGCATAATTCTTGTGCAAATAGGGTGCTTGGTATTAACGTAATTATTGCGATAAGAATTTTGAGCATTTGTCTGATTGGTTGGTTTATTTAAAATTTTTTCATGTTCCACCATACCGATAGGTGTCCTCATGCTTTGGTTTGATATCGAGAAAACATTGTTGACATAGAAATACCCAATCATTTTGTTCGTATTCACAAAGATAGAGAATTCTATATGCAGAATTACACTTAAAGCATAGCTTTGATCTAACCCCCATATCTATGCGTTAAGCAAAGCCCAAATAGGCTAACTGACTTTTTTAATTATTTACTTTGATAAATATAGATATGCAATGACAACCACTACTGCAACCACAACAATGAGTAGGATTTTTTTATTAGAAGAGCCAGCTTGTTTTCCCAGTAAGCCATTCTTCCATTGCTCTAATTCCTTTTGATCGTATACAGCCATAGTAACCCTCACCTAAATAATTTAAATATAGTTATATATAATCATTTTTTTAGTAAATTAACAATGTTTAGAAAATAAATTTTCTTTTTTATGAATTCCCTTATACTGAATTATCAGACTTATTTTTCTATAAACAATTTAAGGGGAAGATAATGAGCGTATTAGAAAATTTTAAAAAGTTAAAAGCAGATGGAACGAAAATTGTAGTTGTTACTTCTCATGAGTACTGGAGTGCAAAGATTCTTAACGACACAGACATCAATGGTATTTTGATTGGTGATGATTTAAATATGGTAGTCCATGGCCATGAAGATACTTTGAGTTGCGATGTGGAAACAATTGCGATGCACACCAGAGCGGTAAAAAAAGGAGCAAAAGATAAATTTCTTATTGCTGGTATGCCTTTCATGAGTAATAGAAAGGGATTTAAGGAGGCAATGGATAACGTTGAAACCTTAATCAAGGCTGGAGCAAATGCGCTTAAAATAGAAGGTGTTGATGGAAACGAAGAGCTCTACGCTCATCTTTCTCAATCAGGCATCCCAACAATTGGACACATTGGCCTTACACCATCTCATCATAATGCAATCGGTGGATTTAAAGCCCAAGGTAAAACCAAAGAAAGTGAGCTTAGTATCATTGAAGATGCTAAAAAACTTGATAAGCTTGGATGTATTGCAATCGTATTAGAAGCAGTACCACAACATGTAGGCGCTGCGGTTAGAGATGCAGTTTCTATCCCCGTAGTTGGTGTTGGTGCTGGTTTGGACGTCGATGGACAAGCGCTGGTTCTTCCGGATATGCTAGGTTTATCTACAGATTTCAAGCCTAAATTTGTAAGAACATATATGAATGGTGCTGATCTTATCAAAGATGCCGTGAATAAGTTCGCTGCAGATGTGCATGCAAAAGCATTTCCATCAGCAGAAGAAACATACGCACCGGGTAAGGGTCAAGATAAATAAGAAATAAAATGCTATTTAAAAGTTGTTACAGAGGATTATAAGGCATGATAATAAATGTTATGTATGTTTAATTTGTAGCCCTCTGTTTCTGCTATTATTTTGAAAAAAGACATAGTAAGAAAGACATATTTGAAAAAGCGCCAAGAACTATCTTCAACTAAATTTGAAGAGGAGTCATCACAACTTCTAAAAAACACTATTGAGCTTATAAAAAAATATAACCCCAAATGCATTCATTGTTTTTTACCTATTCATTCAAAAGGTGAAATAAACACCTCACCAATCATTCAGTATTGCTGGAAAAATAATATCGATGTTGTTGTGCCTGTCAGTAATTTTAATGATGGGACACTAAAAAATGCAGAATTTAAAACTAATACTAAAACAAAACAAACAAAAAATAATATTACCGAACCAATTGATCCTGTTTGGGTAGAAAACAATAAAATTGATCTTGTTATCACCCCTCTGTTAGCATTTGACCTGAAAGGATATCGAGTAGGTTACGGAAAAGGATTTTATGATCGTTTTTTTGCTTCTTTACACAAGGATGTAAAAAAAATTGGCATCAGCCTTTTTAGCCCTTGTGAAGTCATAGAAGATACAAACGAACATGATATACCTTTGACCTGTAGTGTTACTCCCAATAAAAACTATTCTTTTTAATAATTGGTGGAGGTAAGCACCACCGTACTACTGCTTCTATACCTTTATTTATAAGGATTTTAACTTAATTAGATATAAATACCCCTAGCTGTACCCCTTAACATATTCAATTATTGGGTATTTTTGTGCTTTATGGAGGTCATAGTCCAACTAGCTTTAGTACCTATTTTATACACCTGATTGTTAAGACTCTAG
>JABHXS010000106.1 GCA_018657165.1 Nitrosomonadales bacterium | reverse complement strand
GATATATTGCTGCAATGAAATATACAAACAAAGAATAAAGATGAAAATATGCTCTATTCATTTTTACTCTTCTTTAGTATTATTTTTCTTTTTTTTGTGGGTGATTTTGACTTAAGGACAAACCTTTTTTTTGTATGTGGTTTTTTTGTTATATTCGTTTACAAAAAATTTTCTATCTTACAATTCCTAAACCGTATTAAATATTTTTTATTAGCTCTTTTTTTCATCTTTGCTCTAGCAACTCCTGGAAAAGTTTTAGCTTATTATTCTTTTATTTCAGTTACAAGTGAAGGTATCTTACTAGGGCTAAATAATGTATTTAGATTAATGAATACATTCTTATTGATAATAATTTTAATGAATACTATACCAAATGATTTTATTACTCGATTTATTGTAAAGCTTTGTTTTCCTTTAAATTATATTGGAGTCAACTCGCAAAGATTAGCAGCCAGAATATACTTAACACTTGCATACTTAGAAAGTTACAGACAGTTTAATATAAACCATAAAACTTTCTTTAGTTTTATTGAAATACAATTGAGTAATAAATCCAATAATCTTCGTGTCAAGATAGAAAAAGTAAATTTTACAAAAGCTGATTTTGCTTGGTTCTGTGGGTTAATCTCTTTTATTGTGTCACTGAATTTTTTTATCAAATGAGAATTGCAGCTGCAGTCGAGTATGCTGGGCAAGAGTTCTCAGGTTGGCAAAAACAGCCCGGAATTAGAACAATTCAAGGTGAAATTGAAAAAGCTATTTTTTCAATAACTAAAGAAAATATAAACACCACAGCAGCAGGAAGAACTGATGCAGGTGTTCATGCATTGGGTCAAATTATTCATTTCGATACGAATTTAAAAAGACCTATGCATTCCTGGGTAAAAGGAATTAACGCATTCTTACCAATTTCAATTAGAATTAAGTGGGCGGTTGACGTTTCTGTAGATTTTCATGCGAGATTCTCAGCTAAGCAAAGAGAGTATCAATACCTACTCTTAAATCAATCAATAAATTCTGCGATTATGAGTCATTATTGTGGGTGGACTTTTTATAAATTACATATTGATTTAATAAAAAAATCCTTGCTAAAATTTAAAGGAAAACATGACTTTAATGCATTTAGATCTTCTGAATGCCAAGCAAATTCATCAATTAGAACTATTTCTAAAATAAACGTAAAGCAACATAAAAATTATTTTTTATTTACTTTTATTGCAGATGCTTTTTTACAACACCAGGTAAGGAATATGATGGGCACAATCATAAAAGCAGGTTGCGGAGCAATTGACATTGATCATATTGATTTTCTTTTAAAGCAAAATGACCGCCGATTAGTGCCAGCAACATTTTCACCTAATGGTTTATATCTCACCAATATTAGGTATGATTCTAAGTGGGGCCTGCCAAAGGCTAACAATAAAATAAGCGTTAATTTATAGGCTATTTAAGATATTGAGAACACGAGTAAAAGTATGTGGAATAACAAAAAAAGAAGACGCGCTTCTTGCAGCTGATTTAGGTGTGGATGCGTTGGGCTTTGTTTTTTATAAAGATAGTCCAAGATACATAGATCCTGGTAAGGTTGGTGAAATAACTTCTGGTCTTCACCCTTTTATTTTAAGAGTAGGCTTGTTTGTAAATTCAAATGAAGATGTTGTTAGGGATTCAATAAAAAAATCAAAAATAAATTTTTTGCAATTTCATGGGGATGAATCAGAGAAATATTGTAATCAATTTAATTTGCCCTACATTAAATCAATATCAATGAAAGATGGTGTTAATTTGTTAGAATGTTGCAGTGAATATAGATCGGCATCTGCGCTTTTGCTTGATACTTACAACAAAAAGTTAAAAGGCGGGACAGGCGAGGTTTTTGATTGGAAAAAGATTCCAAATAATTTAAGTTCACCCTTAATTATTGCGGGCGGATTAAATCCTGAGAATATTGAAAATTTAATTAAATTAGTAAATCCTTTTTGTGTGGATGTTAGTGGTGGAGTTGAAATCAATAAAGGAATAAAGGATAAAGAAAAAATGAAGAAATTTATGATAGGAGTTCATAATGCAACCTTATGATCTACCTGATGAATTCGGGCATTTTGGCCAGTTTGGAGGAACCTTCGTTGCTGAAACACTTATTGAAGCGCTTGATGAGCTTAGAGAAATGTATGAAAAATACAAAGATGACTCTGAGTTTTTAGCTGAATTTCATAGCGACCTAAGACATTTTGTTGGTAGGCCAAGTCCTATCTATTTTGCAGAGAGACTTACCAAGCAAGTGGGAGGGGCTAAGATCTTTCTTAAAAGAGAAGATCTTAATCATACTGGGGCTCATAAGGTCAATAATACGGTTGGACAGGCATTGCTAGCAAAAAAAATGGGAAAACCAAGGGTTATTGCTGAAACTGGTGCTGGCCAACATGGCGTAGCTACAGCAACAATCGCGGCAAGGTTAGGTTTGGAGTGTGTGGTC
>JABHXS010000169.1 GCA_018657165.1 Nitrosomonadales bacterium | reverse complement strand
TTTAATTGATGCTTTTATATCCAAATATTTCAATAGTGCGATCTTCTAAAACATTTTTATTGGGGTTTTGGTCAACCATCGAATCTAGTTTTTGATCTCGCTCCTCTAGTAAGTCACGGATCGTTCCATGAAGATTTAACTGTATTAAAGCTACTAGCCATTCATGACAAATTGGATTCATAGAGTCACCACGTCCCGAGTCTGGATTGCGTATTGCCCAGTCATCGAATAAGGCAATAGTGGCATCCGCTGCTTGCCAATAATCACCGAGAACCCATTGGTTTAAAGTAAACCAACCCAAAGGCTTACCCACAGAGCTAATTTCTAAGGCTGCCAAATGGGTTGGGATAGTATTACCTTCAGGAAGATTTAATTCAGATGGTCTCCAGCGCTTAAAGAAATGAATGTGCGTGAAGTCTTCTGCATATTCTGAGGAATGTCGATGCATAAAATACTGGCATCCAGTTTGGCTATCAATGACATCGTCTTGAGGAAAATGCAGGGCCTCATCTTTTGGAATCCTTTTATCAGCTAGGTTTGCGTCCTTGGTCAACTCATCAATGAGATTAATATTAGCACTCCTTAAGCTATTGCTCGCTTTGAGGAAGTTTGCCTTAAGGATTTGAATGTCATCTGAATGCATATTCTCTAATCTGCAAATTTCTTTTGCTCCTCAGAAATAAAAGCCACTAAGTTAGCAAGGTCTGGGGACTTCCAGTCAAATGGTTTGGCAGCCATGGGACCATCCATACACATTTGAACTACTTCGTCTAAATGAATGCTGGGCACCCCATAATTATTACTAGCCATATTCACTTTGTGTGGAAAGTCAGTCTTGAAAGTAGCGCTATAAGACTTCAAGCCAGCATGACAGGTGGCACATGACATACCATTGCTTGATAGTTTAGTATTTTTGAATAACTTTTCGCCCGCTGCGACTGTCGCAGGAGTAATGGGATAATTGGGCTTATATCCCGCTGGTCTTTGAATTAATTTAGCATCAGCCTTTGCCCCACATTTAGCCCCACATTTAGCCCCACATTTTGCCCCACATTTTGCCCCACATTTAGCCCCACATTTTGCCCCACATTTAGAAGTTGAAGCCGATGGCCTACACTTTGCACCACATTTAGCTCCACATGCGGCGGCAAGCACTGAGAGGCTAGACATTGCTAATACTGAAGTTACAGCCATTGCACATAAAATTGAACGATTCTTCATTTTTAAAACTCCTTCATTAAGTTAATATAAATAACAGCAATTCCCGACTACCAGCTACTCACTCCTACCTCATTCGGAACCCATTAAATATTCCCGAACTAACTCTCTTGCACGGTGCAACCTACTTTTAATGGCCCCTTTTTGTTCATCAAGCCGTTGCGCGATTTCTGCGATGGTTAATTCTTCGAAATCTCTCAACAACAAGACTTCCAGATAATGTGCTGGCAAACTTTCCAAGGCAGCCGCTAAGTCAATCCGTAATTCATCTGTGGGCCGCTTTGCTAACTCCTCATTAACTGCATCCTCTTCAAGTGCCTCATGCTTAAACATTGCTCTTGAGAGTCTGTGACATTCGCGTTTGATGACCGTAAAGAGCCATGAACTAAATGCAGCGATGGTTTTAAGGTGTTGGATTTTTTTTGAGACAATCAATAAAGACTCTTGAACGGCATCGTCAATGTCGCTGATGTGACAATGCTTACGAGCGTAACGGCGGACATCTGCCTGACACACCACCAAAAGGCTATTAATGGCTTTTGCATCCCCTGTTTGGGCGGCATAGATCAGGTTATTACGATCAATATTGACACGCATTACTGCTCAACCTTGTCGAGCTTTCTACCAACCATTGCACACATTGGACAAAAACCCATCATGCCGGTCATCGCCAACATTGCGCCAATAACACCCATGGCAATGTCCAGATTGGATTGCCCCCAGTTTTGATATACGTAATATAGTGCGAATATGCTAACTAGTATCCGTAAAACTCGCTCCCAGGCGGGAAGATTTTTGATATAAAACATACTGATCTCCTTGGTTAATTGATATTAGTTTTGCTCTTACTTACTAAGAGGGGCTAAAACATCAAATGGGTTCGCGATATTAAAAATATATATTTCACTATCTTACCCCCTGAGTATTGAAGGGTACAAATTAGGTATTGGGGAATTTTGCTGGAAATATTTTTTGTATAGCCTTTGCTATTTCATAGGGGGTGTGTTTTGAAAAATCATACAGATCGTTTGTGCAGATTAGAATGTATAGGGGTAGATAGGAGTCCCAGTTTTAAATTGAGGGGGTACCCGGGGCGTGGGGTCTATTGTAGTATGCGTCACTCGACTAATTTATGATATTCTAAAGTGTAGATAAGGCAGAAATCCTGTCCTTCTCTCGTCCTTTTACTAAGGACATTTCGATGATTTTTTAGGGTTTTTGAAGGAAGGTAATAAGGGGAAACCCCCAGAATTTGGGGTGGCTGATGGGGCTCGAACCCACGACAACTGGAATCACAATCCAGGGCTCTACCAACTGAGCTACAGCCACCATAAAGATTGGCCTGCCCGACAGGATTCGAACCTGTGACCCCCTGCTTAGAAGGCAGATGCTCTATCCAGCTGAGCTACGGGCAGCTAACTTAAATTATAGTAAAGCATTTTACGGGCTTGCATTTACTTTTTTTTATATGGTCGGGGTGGAGAGATTCGAACTCCCGACATCCTGCTCCCAAAGCAGGCGCGCTACCAGGCTACGCTACACCCCGAACGCGCAAATATAGCCTAAATAAGCCCTTCGGTCAAATTTAATATTTAATATAAGCTAAAATTGTTCATGTGTCTTTTAAATTGTATTCTGATAAAATATATCGTTCATTTTCACAAACAATTTTCACAAAACTATGGCTGCAAAAATTATTGATGGTAACGTAATTTCCAAAGAGTATTTAAGTTTCCTCAAACAAGAAATTCTTAACAGGAAGAAGGATGGGATAAGGCCGCCTTGCCTAGCCGTTATTTTAGTAGGTGATGATCCTGCATCTTCAATTTATGTAAACAAAAAAAAATCTGCTTGTGAAAATGTCGGCATAAAATCGATTTCCCATCATCTAGCAACCAAAACTAGTCAATCAGATTTAAATGGTCTAATTAAAACTCTCAACCAAGATAAAAGTGTTGATGGCATTCTTGTTCAATCTCCATTGCCTAAACATCTTAATGAAAGATTAATAATTGATCTCATCAGCCCAAATAAAGATGTTGATGGATTCCACCCTATTAATGTTGGACTTTTAGCCATTAAGTCACCTAAATTAAGGCCTTGTACTCCTTATGGAATTATTCGAATGTTAAAAGCAGCAAACATAAATCTGGAAGGTCTAGATGCTACTGTCGTTGGAGCTTCAAATAATGTTGGCAGGCCCATGGTTTTAGAGCTTTTATTAGCTGGTTGTACTGTAACGTCTTGTCATAGTCGAACTAAGAATATAGAACAAAAAGTTAAAAATGCACAGCTATTAGTTGTTGGTGTAGGAAGGCCAGAAATGATAAAGGGTAGTTGGATTCAAGATGGGGCGATAGTTATCGACATTGGTATTACTCGAGTTGGAAACAAACTAACTGGAGATGTTGAATTTGATGAAGCTCAAAAAAAAGCTAGTTATATCACACCCGTGCCAGGTGGTGTTGGACCAATGACTGTTTCAACGCTAATGGAAAATACTCTCCAAGCACAAAAGTTAAGCGAACTTAGCTTGCAATGAATATCAAAAAGAGTAAACTTCGGCGTTTAGAAATTTTTTAGGATTTAGTTATGGCGAAAAAAGAATCATTATTATCAAAGGTTAAAGCTGCAGTAAAAAAAGTTACTGCAAAACCACAAAGTAAGAAAGCAACTACTAAGTCAAAAGTTACTGCAAAACCACAAAGTAAGAAAGCAACTACTAAGTCAAAAGTTACTGCAAAACCAATATCTACTTTAAAACAATTTAAAGCCTATAAATCTAAAACAAATGAAAAGTATATGAGCAAATCACAGATTGCACATTTTATAAAAATACTTAATGATTGGAAGGTGGAACTCAGTAGTGAATTAAGCAGGACAGTTAATAATATGCAGGCTGATGTTACAACTTATGCAGATCCAAACGATCGAGCTAGCCAAGAATCTGAGATGGCTTTGGAGCTAAGAAATAGAGATAGAGAAAGAAAGTTAATTAAAAAAATTAATGACACGTTAAAGAATATTGATGAAGATGAATATGGTTACTGCATGGGTTGCGGAGAAGAGATTGGGCTTAAGAGATTGCAAGCCCGTCCAACAGCAACTCTATGCATTGATTGCAAAACCTTACAAGAAATAAAAGAAAAGCAAATGGCAAAATAAAAGCCCTAAAAAGGGCTTATATTTAAAATTAATCTTCTTTTGCGGGTTGTTCAATGAGTGCCTTTGCACTCACTCTCACACGACCTTTATCATCAACTTCAATGACTTTAACTTTAACCTCATCACCTTCCGATAAATGGTCCTTAACTGCTTTAATTCTTTCATGTGATATTTGCGAAATATGAAGAAGTCCATCCTTCCCTGGTAACAGAGATACAATTGCACCAAAATCAAGGATTTTAATTACTTTACCGTCATAAATTTGATCTACTTCAACGTCTGCCGTGATCTCTTTAATTCTATTAAGCGCTTCTTCACCTGACTCAGCCGTTGTACAAGCAATCTTTATAAGGCCATTATCATCTATATCAATTGTAGCTCCCGTATCAGCTGCTAAACCTTTAATTACCGCTCCGCCTTTACCGATAACATCTCTAATTTTATCAGTATGGATTTTTAAGGTAAGTATTTGTGGTGCAAACTTTGAAAGTTTTTCACGACTACCTTTAAGTGACTTTTTCATTATTTTCAAAATATGATCGATACCTTCTCGAGCTTGGCTTAACGCTACTTGCATAATTTCAGTTGTAATGCCTGTAATTTTAATATCCATTTGAAGAGCTGTAATACCATTGTCTGTTCCAGCCACTTTAAAATCCATATCCCCTAAATGATCTTCATCTCCCAAAATATCTGTCAAAACTGCAACTCTATTATCTTCTTTAATTAAACCCATTGCTATTCCAGCCACATGATCCTTAATCGGAACACCCGCATCCATCATTGCCATGGTCCCACCACAAACTGATGCCATCGAGCTTGAGCCATTTGACTCTGTTATTTCTGAAACTAGCCTTATTGTGTAATCAAAATCTTCTTGTGCTGGCAGTGCTGCACTCAGTGCTCTCTTAGCTAACTTGCCATGACCAATTTCTCTTCTTTTTGGAGTCCCTACCCTTCCAGTTTCTCCCGTAGCATAAGGAGGGAAATTATAGTGAAGCATAAATCTATCCTTATATTCTCCCTGAAGTGCATCTATAATTTGCTCATCCCTTCCTGTACCAAGTGTTGCTACCACAATTGCTTGTGTCTCGCCCCTTGTAAATAAGGCAGAGCCATGCACTCGAGGTAGAACTCCTGTTCTTATCTCAATAGGCCTAACAGTACGAGTATCCCTACCATCAATTCTAGGATTTCCATCAAGAATCTTTGACCTAACAATTTTAGCTTCAAGATTATGAAATTCGTCCTTAATTTGATTAAGTTGGTTGGTATTTGTATCCTCAGTAACTAATTCACTCAAGACTTTTTCTCTAGTTTGGGCAATTTTTTCTGATCTCTCACCTTTGGATTTAATTTCAAAAGCATTTTGAAGGTCTTTCGTTGCAATCTTTTCAATCTTCTTAACCAATTCTTTATCAACCTCAGGAGCTGTCCACTCCCATGGATCTTTTGAAGCTTCTTTGGCTAAATTATTAATTAATTTAATAACAGGTTGCATAGCCTTATGCCCTTCTAAAACAGCATCAAGCATGACTTTTTCAGGAAGCTCTTTTGCTTCCGATTCAACCATTAGAACTGCAGAATCGCTGCCAGCAACGACTAAATCAAGTTGGCTTGATTCCATTTGTGTTTTTGATGGATTGATAACAAATTTATCATCAAGATAGCCAACACGAGCTGCCCCTATCGGCCCATGAAAAGGAATACCTGAAATCGCTAATGCAGCTGATGCACCGATAATAGCTGGAATATCAGAATCAATTTCACTATCAGATGACATAACTGTCGCTACAATTTGTATTTCATTATAAAAATTATCAGGAAATAATGGTCTTAATGGTCTATCAATTAACCGACAAGTCAAAGTTTCTTTTTCGCTTGGCCTTCCTTCTCTTTTAAAGAAACCTCCAGGAATTTTGCCTGCAGCATAATTTTTTTCTTGATAATCTACCGTTAATGGGAAAAAATCTTGCCCTTCTTTGACTTCTTTTCTCCCAACAGCTGTAACTAAAACAACTGTATCTCCGTAACTTACCATTACAGCGCCATCTGCCTGCCTACCTATCTCCCCTGTTTCAATTGTTAAATCATGTTCACCAAACTTAATACTTTTTTTTATCACATTAAACATTTGTTTTTTTATCCTTTTATTTTATTTAAAATCCATTATTCACTTCTCAATAATGGACATACTCTTCATAACAAAAAAGCCGATACTACAATTAAAATTAATTGTAATTAATCGGCTTTAAATTTTATTGCCCTATTATTTTCTTATACCTAGGCGTTTAATTAATTCTTGATAGCGACCTAAATTTCTACCTTTCAAATAATCAAGAAGCTTTCTTCTCTGACTAACTAAGGCTAGTAAACCCCTTCTTGAATGGTGGTCTTTAGCATTTGTCTTAAAGTGTTCAGTTAAATAATTAATTCGGTCAGTAATTAATGCTACTTGAACCTCAGGTGATCCCGTATCATTTTTTGCTGTCTGAAACTCTGAGACTATCTTTGCTTTTTCTACTGCAGTACTTGTCATTCTTTTCTCCTATTCGCGACCGCATATTTTAACGGTATTCTCAAAAATTAACAATATAATTATTTAATTTATATTTGTTGCCATTAAACGAACAGCCTTCAATAAAGTACCCCCGTCAACCTCACCAAGGCCTAAAAAAACATTTCCCGTTGTGAAAAGACTATAAATTTCGGGCTTAAATTTCCTTGAAAGCATTACAGGCTGCCCTTTTTTTAATGAATTTACTTGTGATTCAGATAAATTTATTTTTGTGTATCTGTCTACTAAAATCTCAATCGGCATTAGATAGGCTTTTCTTTTATCAGATGATAAATTTTCAACTTTTTCTAAACTTAAGGCATCATTAATACTTAAGTTTCCAATTTTTGTTCTTTTTAAATCTTTTAGATATCCATCCATTCCAAGTTTTTTAGCTATATCCTCTGCTAATGCCCTGATATATGTCCCTTTACTACATGTCACTTCGATTTTTATTATATTTTTTTCATACCCTAATAAATTCAACTCAGAGATATTAATCTCTCTCTCTTTTCTTTCAACTTCTACTCCCTCCCTTGCAAGTTTATATAATGGCTGCCCTTTATGCTTTAGTGCAGAAAACATGGGAGGTGTTTGTTTTGAAAACCCAAGAAATGAATTGAGCTCATTTTTCAACTTTTTTAAAGATAGTAAAATGATTTTAGATTCAGTCAATTGCCCTTCAGCATCACCAGTTGAGCTCTTCCAGCCAAGCTGTATTGAAGCCACATATGTCTTTTCTGAATTAAGTAAATGACTAGAAAACTTTGTTGCCTCTCCAAAACATATTGGTAACAACCCAGTGGCTAAAGGATCAAGAGTCCCCGTATGACCAGCTTTTTTTGCGGAAAAAATCCATTTTATTTTTGACAATGCTTGATTTGATGAAAAACCTAAAGGTTTGTCAATTAGTAAAAGCCCATTAACTTCAAGCTTTTTTCTATTATGCCCCATCAGAATTTATTAAGAAATAACTGAATCCAATAACTTCGATATCTTTGTACTTTCATCTATTGTTTTATCATATTCAAAATGAAGTTTTGGTATTCCTCTTGTTGACATTCTTTTTGCTAAAAGTGACCTAAAAAAAGGTAATGATCGCTTAAGGCCCTTATTAATTTCTTCATCATCATGATCTGCAACGTAAAAAACCTTTGCATTTTTCAGGTCATGTGACACTTCAACGTCAATTATCGAAATATTTTTCAATGCTGGGTCTTTAATTTCTAAACTCAGAATATCTGCTATTTCTTTTTTTATTTGCTGGCTTACGCGATCGCTTCTTGGATAATCTTTGGGCATTTTATAATTTTCTTGCTACCTGAACATGTTCATATGATTCTAATTTATCATTTACTTTTAAATCATCAAAATTCTTGATCGATAGCCCACACTCATAATTTGACTTTACCTCTTTTACATCGTCTTTAAAACGCTTCAAGGAATCTAATTTCCCTTCATAAATAATGGCATCATCTCTCAAAAGCCTTATATTTGAATCTTTTTTAATTATGCCTTCTAGAACAAAACAGCCTGCAATAGTACCAACCTTCGAGGCTTTAAAAATCTCTCTGATTTCAACCATTCCGAGAGTAACTTCCTTTTGTTCTGGCGCTAAAAGTCCACCAAGTGCCGCTTTAACTTCATCTACTGCTTCATAAATAATACTGTAATAACGAACATCGATATCTAAACTTTCACCTAATTTTCTTGCTCCGCCCGAAGATCTAACATTGAACGCAATGATAACGGCATTTGATGCTGAAGCTAAATTTATGTCAGACTCATTTACTGCTCCAACCGCCGAATGAACCACTTTAACTTTTACCTCATCTGTTGAAAGTTTTTCTAATGAACCTGCTAATGCTTCACAAGAGCCTTGAACATCTGCCTTTATAATTAAAGGTAAAAACTTCGCCTCTACCTCCGTCATCTGGTCCATTATATTTTCGAGTTTAGACGCTTGTTGTTTAGCTAACTTAACATCTCTAAATTTTCCTTGTCTGAATAATGCAATTTCTCTTGCCTTCTTCTCATCATTGATCACTATAAATTCATCACCCGCATTTGGTACATCTGATAAACCGACAATTTCGACAGGTATTGATGGAGTAGCTTGTTTAATACTTTTACCATTTTCATCTAGCATTGCTTTGATTTTTCCAGATGCATTTCCAGCTAATAATGTGTCTGACATATTGATTGTTCCAGATTGAACTAAAAGCGTTGTAACAGGGCCTCTGCCTTTATCTAACCTTCCTTCAACAATGATACCTTTTGCTGGTGTATTAATTGGTGCTTTTAATTCTAAAACTTCAGCCTGTAATAATATAGCGTCTAATAAATCATCAATGCCTTGGCCTGTTTGAGCAGAAACCTCTATAAACATAGAGTCGCCTCCAAGCTCTTCAGGAATTACTTCGTGCCCCAAAAGCTCACCTCTTACTTTTTCAGAGTTAGAATCAGGTTTATCAATTTTATTAATCGCAACTATTAACGGAACCCCTGCTGCTTTTGAGTGATTTATTGCTTCAATTGTTTGAGGCATTACTCCGTCGTCAACAGCAACTACTAAAATAACAATATCTGTGGCTTTTGCTCCCCTTGCTCGCATTGCAGAAAAAGCTTCATGCCCTGGCGTATCAAGAAATGTGATCATTCCTTTAGGGGTTTCAACATGATAAGCACCAATATGTTGTGTAATACCGCCCGCCTCACCTGTGGTAACCTTTGTAGTTCGAATGTAGTCGAGTAAGGATGTTTTTCCATGGTCAACATGCCCCATTACCGTTACGACTGGAGGGCGTTGTTTTATAATTTCCTCAACGCCAGACACCTCTTCATCTAAAAGTGACTCAAGGTCATTTTCTTTGGCTGCCTCTGGGTTATGGCCCATCTCTTCAACGACAATTATCGCTGTATCCTGGTCAAGAACTTGGTTTATCGTAACCATCATACCCATACCCATAAGTGTTTTGATTACTTCGGTAGCCTTGACTGACATTTTATGAGCTAAATTTGCAACAGAAATAGTTTCTGGTATCAAAACATCCTTAATAATTGGTTCTGATGGCGCTATAAAGTTTTGATCTTCTACCTCATTTTTATTTTTGTTTTTAGCCTTTGGTGATCGCCATCCTTGATTATTATCATTGCGTGTTTTAATAGGTCTCTTTTTTAAATTTTTATCAACCCATTTATCTTTCAGCTCTGTTTTTTTTGCGCCTTTATCTAATTTAACATTTGCTTTTGATGCTGGTCTATGGAGAGTTCCATCTTTTGATTCTTTTTGATTAGCTTTAGCAGCTTTTTTATTTTTCACTTCCTCCGCTTGAGCAGCAATCAATGCTGCATTTCTTTTTTCCTCTGCCTCACGGATTTCTTTTTGATTTTTGTCGTCAAGAGCTTTTTGTTTTATAGATGTTGAATCTTCTTTTATTAAATCATCCAGTGCTTCTTTTCTTTGGTCAGGCTTGGTAATTGTTCTTTTCTTTCTTACTTCAACCTGAATTGTTCTTGCTCTTCCATCACTGTCTGTTTTTCTAATTTGTGTATTTTGTTTTCTTGTTAAGGTAATTTTATTTTTGTTAGTATTTGAAGCCCCATGTTCTATTTGAAGATAATTTAAAAGCGCTGATTTATCTTCTTCTAAAAGCTCCTCAGCCCCAGATACCTTTTTTATTCCTGCACTTTCTAATTGCTTAAGAAGTAAATCTATCGGCAAGTTTAACTCACTGGCAAATTTTTCTACGGTAGATTTTTCCATGTTAACTCCAAAAATTTATATTAAACAAACCAAGGTGCTCTAGCAGTCATTATCAACTCTTTAGCTCTTTCTTCGTCCATTTTTACTATATCAATTAACTCATCTGCTGCCAG
>JABHXS010000168.1 GCA_018657165.1 Nitrosomonadales bacterium | reverse complement strand
GCGTTATTGTTTTTTAGTAGTTGTTCAATTGTTAACTTTTCATCTTTGACAAACGTTTGATTTACCAATGTAATTTCTTTTAAAAACTTGTTAACTGTCCCTGTTGCTATTTTTTCAAGCATTTCATCAGGTTTTCCAGCCCCTTTGGCTTTTTCAATAGCCACCCTTCTTTCGGCATCAATTAAGTCTTGTGACACTCCATTTTGATCAAGCGCTTTCGGTTTTGTAGCTGCAATGTGCATTGCAACATCTTTACCAAGATTTTCATCAGATGATTGAATGTCAACAATTACACCCACTCTACCGCCATGATTATATGAAAAAAGATTGTCTTTAGCACTTATTTTTTCTACTCTTCTGATAGTGATGTTTTCTCCAATTTTACCAATCAATTGTGTCCTAAGCTCTTCAACAGTTTTACCGTCGATTGATAGATTAGATAATTGTTCAACATCATTTATATCATTCTCAATAGTAGCTTTCGTGAGAGCCTCAACAAACGAAATAAATTCATCATTTTTTGCACAGAAATCTGTTTCTGAGTTCACCTCAACAAGAGCACCATTTTTTCTATTACCCTCAATGTAACAAGCAACGATACCTTCAGCAGCTACTCTGCTTGATGCTTTAGAAGCCTTATTTCCAAAACGTACCCTTAGAATTTCCTCAGCCCTGCTAGCATCGCCATCTGCCTCATTAAGAGCTTTTTTACAATCCATCATAGGCGCATCTGTTTTAGCTCTTAAGCTCATTACCATTTTTGCTGTTATTTCAGCCATACCTTATAAACTCCTAATTAATGTTATTCACTATCTTTTTCTAATTTAGATTCAACTTTTTCCGCATCATCTTCTTTAACCATCTTTGCTAGATCATCAATCGCGTTCTTTTTTCCTTCAAGTACTGCATCTGCAATTCCTCTTGCGTAAAGTCTTATAGCTCTACTTGAGTCATCATTACCAGGAATAACATACGCAATGTCATCAATTGAATTATTTGTATCGACAACTCCGATAATAGGTATTCCAAGTTTAGTTGCCTCAACAACAGCACCACTCTCATAACCTACATCAATGACAAAAATTGCATCCGGCAATGAATTCATATTTTTAATTCCACCTATGGATCTCTCTAACTTCTCATAATCTTTTCTTATCCCTAAAGCTTCTTTCTTAGTGATTTTTTCAACACTGCCATCTTCAAGCATAAGTTGTAATTCATTTAGTCGCTTAATTGACTGCTTAACTGTCTTGAAATTAGTTAACATGCCTCCAAGCCAACGATGATTTACATAGGCACAATCAGCTCTTATAGCCTCTTCTTTGATAATCTCTCTAGCTTGCCTTTTGGTAGCAACAAAAAGGATTCGTCCTTTGTTGGCGGCCAATGTTTTGACATATTTCATTGTCTCTTCAAACATTGGAAGAGTTTTTTCAAGATTGATTATGTGGATTTTGTTTCTGTCGCCAAAAATGTAAGGTGCCATTTTTGGGTCCCAGTATCTGGTTTGATGTCCAAAGTGAACACCAGCTTCAAGCATTTGCCTCATTGTTACAGACATAATTTTCTCCTTTAAGGGTTATTAACTACACTAAGTTTAAAAAATGCTAAGCACCCTTAAAAAAACTTAGTGGAAATTTTTAAAAATAAAACGACGACATGATAACATATTTCATTAATCAAATTTAATAAATAATTATAATTTTATATGCCAATAACAATTAATAATCAAGAAGATATAAAGAAAATGAAAGTGGCTGGAAAATTAGCATCGGAAGTTCTGGATTTTATCACGCCCTATATTAAACCAAACATCACAACTGAAAAAATTGATAAGCTTTGTCATGATTTTATGGCCAAAGAGCAAGGCACCATTCCCGCCCCCCTTAATTACGCCCCTCCCGGACACACCCCCTTCCCAAAATCAATTTGCACATCGGTTAACAATCAAATATGTCATGGTATTCCTGGGAAAAAAATATTAAAAAAGGGAGATATCGTCAATATAGATATTACAGTCATAAAAGATGGTTATCATGGAGATACAAGTAGAATGTTTTTTGTTGGAGAGCCTTCTATTCAAGCAAGGCGGCTTTGTGAGGTGACTTATCAGTCTATGTGGCTGGGTATCAGGCAAGTAAAAGCGGGGGCTTATCTTGGTGATATAGGTTATGCGATTCAAAATCATGCTGAATCTAGTTCTTACAGCGTAGTCAGAGAATTTTGTGGTCATGGAATCGGTAAAGTCTTTCATGATGAACCCCAGGTGCTTCATTACGGCGCTTCTGGTGAAGGCCTTGAGCTCGAAGCGGGTATGATTTTTACTATCGAACCAATGATAAATGCAGGAAAAAAAGAAATTAAAGTTTTGCCAGACAAGTGGACTGTCGTCACTAAGGATAGAAGCTTATCGGCTCAATGGGAGCATACTATCTTGGTAACAGATTCAGGCTATGAAGTCTTGACTGTTTCTGATGGTACACCGGAACCATTTTTAGATTAACTTAAACATGCACTCAAAAATTGTCGCCACTGAGAAAAAAAATTATCAAAATAAATTTCATAATCTCTGTGATAGTTTTTTAAAAAAAAATAACAGTTCAATTTTTTTAAAAAATCATACTAAACTTGTTGATAGCCTTTTAATTAAACTCTGGCTAGACTGTAACATTTCAAAAAAAAATTCTCTCATTGCTGTTGGTGGCTACGGTAGAAAAGAGTTATTCCCCTATTCAGATGTTGATTTACTAGTTCTTCATGATGAAAAAGAGTTAGGAGATGATGAAGTTATTAGTCAATTCATTACAAAGTGCTGGGATATTGGTCTAAAAATTGGGCATAGCGTAAGAAATCTCTCGCAGGTTAAGGAGGAATTTAATGCAGATATCTCAACAGCAACCAATCTTCTTGAGGCGCGCATTGTATATGGAAATCATAATCTTTATGCTAAATTTAATTCAACAATTAACAAAATCGTTGAAGTCAAAAAATTCTTTAAAGAAAAAATAACAGAACAAATGCTTCGCCATCGAAAGTTCCAAGATTCAGCTTACCAACTCGAGCCCAACATCAAAGAAAGCCCTGGTGGTCTCAGGGATATACAAATGATACTGTGGATTGCTACAAGTCAAAACAAAGGCAAAACCTTTCAAGAATTAAACCAAAAAAAGCTAATAACAGATGATCAATTTAAAAAAATTAGATTAACGTCTAATAAGGTTAATAAACTCAGAATCCTCCTACATATTTTATCAAAATCTACTGATGATAGACTGACATTTGATGTTCAAGCGAAGCTATCAGATGCATTAGGCCACAAAGCAAATAAAAATAAAAAATCCAGTGAGATTCTGATGAAAAGTTATTATAAATCAGTTAATTATATTATATTATTAAATGAAATTATGCTTAAAATTCTTGATCCAAAAGATGCAAAAATTAAGCAAATCAAAAATCAATATCCTTTTATTTTCTCAAACAATTTAATAGATATAGATAAAAAAAATATTCCCATCATTGGCAAATATGTTTTTGAGCCTTTTATACTTTTCCAAAAATATAAAAAGACTCTCGGTTTCGGGGCGAATCTATTAGTAGCATTGAATAACTTTGGGCCATCTATTGATGAAAAATTTAGAAATAACAAAATAAATCAATCTAAATTCATCAATATTATCTCAGGAAGTGATAAGGTGAACCGCTCCTTACGCCTTATGAATAAATGTAATATTTTAGGTAATTTTATACCCGCATTTGGAAAAGTTGTAGCGCAGATGCAGCATGATTTATTTCACATCTATACAGTTGATGAACATACGCTCAATGTTATTGAGAATATTAGAAGATTTAGCAAGGTAAGTTTAAAGCATGAATTTCCTGAATGTCATGAAATTTTTCTTAAATTTAAAAAACCTTATCTTTTATATTTAGGTGCAATTTTTCATGATATTGCTAAAGGCAGAGGTGGAGATCACTCTGAACTAGGATTTAGAATTGCAATGAAGTTTTGTAAAAAAATAAATCTGCCTAATGACGACACACAATTGATTGCTTGGCTGGTTAAATCTCATCTTAAAATGTCTCAAATTGCACAGAAAAGTGATATATCAGACCCCCTTGTCATTCATGAGTTTAAAGACTTAGTAAATTCCCAAACATACCTTGATGCATTATATCTACTGACCATTGCAGATATAAGGGGGACTAGCCCACATGTTTGGAACCAATGGAAAGCAAGCCTCCTTTATGATTTGTATATTTCAACAAAAAAATTATTAAATGAACAAAATAAATCACCAGATGAAATGGTTGATGATCGAAAACAATTAGCCATAAAAATACTATCTAAATATTCCATTGAAAAAGGTCACTATGAAGAACTTTGGCAGAAGCTAGATATTAATTACTTTATAAAGTTTGATGCTAATGAAATTGCCTGGCAAACAAGATTGCTAATGGCTCATACAGATTCACATATACCAATAGTTAGAATTCACCATCATAAAGGAAGTTTTATTGAAGTCCTTATTTATTCTAAAAATCGACCATTTTTATTTGAAAAAATAACTCATTTTTTCTATGAAAATCAATTGGATATTCTAGAGGCTAAGATCTACACTACTTCCCATAACTATGCATTGGATATTTTTCATATCATGGATAACAACACGACAAATGAAAGTTATACCCAACTTTTTCAATATCTTGAGCAAGGCTTAACGACTTTAATCCCTGCAACCTACAAACGAAAAGAATTATCCTTACAAAAAACACGACAGGCTAAACACCATAAAATCCTTACCGTTATAAATAATAAGATTATTAATGACAAGCAATTTGAATTGGAAATTATTACTGACTCAAGGCCTGGGCTTTTAAATATGATAAGTGGTGAGATTAATCAGCTTGATCTTGAGATAGACAAGGCAAGAATAAATACCCTAGGTAAAAGAGCTGAAGATTTCTTCCTTATCACTTCAAAAAAAATAGAAAAGGATGTTGTAAAGAAACTTAAAAAAAATATTCTGAAACGCTTAGCTTAAAACAGTATTAATCTTTCATTAAAGCTGCATACCATTTTTTCGCACCTTCTTGATGTAAAGAATCTCCATCTGTATTTACTGCCAGAGTTACTGGCATATCTTCAACTTCGAACTCATATATAGCCTCCATTCCTAGCTCAGGAAAAGCGACAAGTTTTGATGATTTAATTGCTTGAGAAATAAGGTAAGCTGCCCCGCCAACAGCAATTAAATAAATTGCTTTATTTTTTTTAATGCTTTCTAAAGCCTCTTTGCCTCTCTCAGCCTTTCCAATCATTCCAATAACACCATAATCTTCCAGCATTATGGATGAATAATTATCCATCCTAGATGAGGTTGTTGGTCCTGCGGGCCCAATGACCTCATTCCCTACAGGAGCAACAGGACCCACATAATAGATAAAGCGATTCTTTAAATTTAAGCCCTCAGGCAATGGTTGATTGTTGCCTACTAATTCTTTGAGTTTTTTATGTGCAGCATCTCTAGCGGTTAAAATTTTACCGCTTAATAATAAATTTTGACCGAGCTTAAAACGCCCTAAATCCTTTTTTTTCAAAGTATCTAGGCTTATTCTTGTGCTCGTTTCTTTTGGTGACCATTCTGCCTTAGGCCATACTTCAAGATTGGGCGGTTTTAATTTAACTGGTCCATCACCAGTCATTTTAAAGTGAATATGTCTATTGGCTGCACAATTAGGAATAATAGCCACTGGAAGTGAGGCTGCATGCGTTGGATAATCTTTAATCTTAACGTCAAGGACGGTAGTTAACCCACCTAACCCTTGTGCCCCTATGCCGAGACGATTGATTTTCTCATATAACTCAACCCTCAAGCTTTCAATTTTG
>JABHXS010000129.1 GCA_018657165.1 Nitrosomonadales bacterium | reverse complement strand
CAAATTAATTCAATTTTATTTTCAACGTTAAAAAAAAATTTAATATTAGTCAAATCTTAAGATTTATTTTTTAGTTTTATGAATTAAAAATTGACTTAATAAGCTGACAGGTCTCCCAGTTGCCCCTTTATCTTTCCCAGAATTCCACGCAGTACCTGCAATATCAATGTGTGCCCATGAGTATTTTTTTGTAAATCTTGATAAAAAACATGCAGCCGTTATACTTCCTGCAGCTCTACCGCCTATATTAGCAATATCTGCAAAGTTACTATTTAATAATGGTTGATATTCATCCCAAAGAGGCATTCGCCATGCTTTATCGATTGATTTATTTCCTGCTTCAAGTAAATCATTTGCAAGATTATCATTTTTACTAAAAACTGCTGATGCGTGATGGCCAAGAGCTATTACACAAGCGCCTGTTAGTGTTGCTATATCAATTACTGTTTCAGGCTTATATCTCTCAGCATATGTTAATGCATCACATAGAACTAACCTGCCCTCAGCATCAGTATTGAGTATTTCAATTGTTTGCCCTGACATACTTTTTACAATATCGCCTGGCTTCACAGCAAGACCATCAGGCATATTTTCACATGCTGGAATTAATCCCACCACATTAATAGGAAGATTCAAAAGCCCAATAGTTTTCATGACACCCAGAACCGTTGCAGCCCCACACATATCATATTTCATTTCATCCATTGCTGCGCCAGGCTTCAGTGAGATTCCACCAGCATCAAATGTAATACCTTTTCCTACTAATACAATAGGTTTTGATAATTTTTTACCTTTTTTATGTTCTATTATTATGAATTTTGGTTCTACCCTGCTCCCCTTCGCAACCGACAGAAAAGATCCCATTTTTAATTTCTCTATCTGCTTCTGATTCAAAATAGTTGATTTCATTTTAAAATCTTTAGCAATTTTTCTTGCCTGACTTGCTAAATAAGTGGGCGTACAAATATTAGGAGGTAAATTACCTAGATCTTTGGTTAAATTCATACCCTCCGCAATAGCTTGACCTTCTTTTATTCCCAATCTAATAGTATTTCCATCAAGTTTATTGACTTGAAAGCTTATCATGTGATTTTTTTTTGAAGTTTTTTTGTCAGACTTAAGGGAATTAATTACATAAGATTCGTCTATAGCTACCCTTGAAAATAATTTACTCGCTGTGCTCTCATTAATTTTTTTATTTATAAATTGGTTTAGTGGTAAGACAATTGTTCCGCATTGAATAGATTTTATCGCCCTAATAATATTTTTCGCTGATTTCAGTAGGTCTTCTTCTCCAAAATCATCTTGATCTTGTATGCGAACAAAACATACTCTCTTAAATGCCCCTTGAATAGGGGCGATATTTACTGAGCCTGTCGCTTGCGGAATATCATCTAATTTTATTATTGAATTTAGATTGTCTTGATGAATTTTACTTAACCCCAAAGAAGAACACAGCTTATTCCTTCCGTTAACCACTAATATGATAATATCAGCTGATAATTTTGAAATTGAATCTGACTTTATTTGAAATTTCATTTAACATTCCTTAATGTTGTCTATTAGAATCAAACTTTTATTAAATGCTATATAAAACAAAATTAAATAAAGAGTTATTTTATACAGCTATATCGACAATACTTATTCTTACTGGCGTCGTGGTCGCCCAGCGCATTGTTTATGTTTTTCGCCTCGCAGCAAAAGGTATTATACCTAACGACACCATTGATACGATTTTAGTTTTTAATTTATTAAAGCACCTTCCCCTTTTGCTCTCAATTACATTATTTTTGACTATTTTAATGGCACTAAGTCGTTGGTACAGGGATAGTGAAATGATTATTTGGCTTAGCTCTGGATTGAGTCTTTCAAAGCTAATTAAACCAATTATTTATTTTTCAATTCCTACTATTTTATTAATAAGTTTTCTTTCTTTCTTCATCAGCCCATGGGCAGTCCAAAAAGTTGAAGAATATAAAAATGGCTTGAAAACCCGTGATGAATTTTCTGCAATAAGCCCAGGAATCTTTAAAGAATCAAAGTCTGACAATAGGATCATATATGTTGAGGGCTTTAGTGAGCTAGGAAAAACCGTCAATAATGTTTTCATACAATCTTACCAAAATGGAAAGCTTGGAGTTATGATTTCAAAAAAGGGGGAAAGGTACGCTAATGAGAAAGGTGAAAACTATATTGTGCTACTTGATGGAAAAAGATATGAAGGTGGGAGAGAGACCAACGAATTCACTACAGTAAAGTATAAAGAATATGGAATTTTAATTGAGAAAGATATCCCATCTCTTTCTGCCGCTAGTGCCAGAGTTTCTAAGATAGAGGCAAAAAAAACTATAGAACTTTTAAGTAATCTTTCAGATAATAAGTTTCAAGCTGAATTTCTTTGGAGACTGTCTCTTCCAATATCAACATTCATTCTTATAATAATAGCTATTCCATTGAGTTTTAATAATCCTCGATCTGGAAGGTCCATAAATATAATCGCCGCTATATTGCTTTTCGTTATTTACAATAATGCTGTAAGTATCTCAAATAGCTTAATTGCAACAGGGCAACTCAGTATCTGGATAGGCTCTTGGTTTTCTCATTTTATTTTTTTGAGTATCGCTGCTTATCTAATCTATCGAAGATCACTTAATTTAAACTTAATGCCAAACATTTTTTTTAAAGTAATTAGCAGATGAACCAGGTCGCTAAATATTTAAATAAAGAGCTATTTTTAGGAATTACTTTGTTTTTATTCGGAGGTATTTGCTTATTTTCTTTCTTTGAGTTTATACAAGAAATCTCAGACTTAGACGATAAAAACTATGGAGTTACGCAAGCAATTGTATACGTTTTACTTACTATTCCTGGGCATATATATAAACTCATTCCAACTGCAGTCTTAATAGGGGCTATGTATACAGTTGGTCAACTATCTCACCAATCAGAATTGATTATATTAAGATCAAGTGGGCTATCAATAAAAAAAATTGCAAAAACTATCATGCCTATTGCATTATTTTTTAGCTTTCTTACATTTGCTGTTGGAGATTTGATTACTCCTAATAGTGAAAAAAATGCACAACAGCTTAAAATAAGTGCAACAAATTCATCAATCAGCATGGAGTTTAGATCAGGTTTTTGGATGAAGGATGGTAATAATTTTGTCAATATTGAGAATGTTCTACCTGATGCAACATTATCAAACATTCATATATACGAGTTTGATAATCAGTTTAATTTAAGAACCATCATTGATGCTAAGAATGGAAAATTTGATGATGGCAATTGGGATTTATCTGAAATATCCGTTAAGAATTTTATAGGTGACGAAATCATCACTGAAAAAATAACGAAGGGAAATTGGAAATCCCTGATACGTCCTGAAATGATGAATGTATTAATAATTTCACCAGATAAGATGTCAATTTTTAATTTAGTAAAATTTATTAATTATCTAAAAATAAATGACCAAAAATCTTCTAAATATGAAACTGCTTTATGGGAAAAATTAATTAATCCATTGATGCCAATAGTAATGATTCTATTTGCACTCCCCTTTGGATTTTTACAGCAACGCTCAGGAGGTAAATTCTTAAAAATGTTTATTGGAATTTCTATTGGAATTGCTTATCAAATTGTTAATACAATGTTTAGACATTTAGGCCTATTAAATGACTGGCCACCTTTTTTAAGCTCGTTGCTACCCTCTTTTTTATTTTTATCATTAGGCATCTACATGATTATGAGATTTGAACGTCTCTAATTTTTGACCCAATTATTAAGTCATGAAAATATTGCTTGGCTCCAAATAAGATATTCATATAAAAAATAAAGAAAAAAATTAATCCTATACATACTAAAAAATATCTTAAGATACAAAAAAACAATTTATTTTTTTGAGAGAGCTCTAGCTTAATTTTCCAAGCTTTCATGGCTAAAGTCTGCCCCCCATAATACCAAGAAATAATAAAATAGGCCCCTGAGGTTAGCCACAAAATAAATTGAAAAAGATAACGTTGATCTGTCGAATTAATATCAAATATATATATCGTAATAAATGAAATTAAGAACCATAATGCAATTTGAATGAGCAATTCATAAAAAAAACAACCGTAGAGCCTTAAAATATAATAAGTTCTCATTTTTCTTAAGCTAATTATTGTTTAATTTTAGAATCAACCCTTATATTTTATTTTTTATTTTATGAATCACCGGTATCATTACCATCGCAATTAAACAGCCTAATGCAGTTCCAAATGCTAATGCCCAATTCAAACTGACCGCACCGCCCATAAAATCACTTACTGTATTACCAAAGCCCGCGCCAATAATTGCTCCTAGCCCTACTTGAAAACGTTTTGGTAGATATTTTTCTAACCCAAGCCCAAAAAAAGCACCTGCTAACATTACACCATTATCTACAAAGCCAAATAAAACAGCATCTTTAAAAAGTGATAGAAATCCATCTGTAAACATAACATTTCCTTCCGAGGTTAAAACTATTCATTAAATTTTAAAAAATTAAATCAATTTCTTAATTATTAGATTACTTGATTATAATTGAATCAATGTCCTCACAAAATAAAATATTTAAAATTGATGAAGATGGGTTTCTAACTCATGCCAAAAAAATTGATTCTCCAAATTATGATTCAAGACCATTGAATCAAACTATTTCATTAATTATCATTCATTCCATTAGTCTCCCACCAAATAAATTTGGTAATTCACATATAGAAGATTTTTTTACTAACAAGCTTGAAATTAACCAACACCCTTATTTTAAAAAAATAAAACACCTTAAAGTCTCCTCTCACTTTTTAATTAAAAGAAAAGGTGAACTTATACAGTTTGTTTCTTGCCTAAAAAGAGCATGGCATGCAGGTGAGTCATCTTGGAAAAATGTAAACAATTGCAATAATTTTTCAATAGGAATAGAGCTAGAGGGGTCCGATATAATGAAATATGAAGATATTCAATATAAAGTCTTAATAAAACTTTTAAAATCGTTGCGCTTAAAATATCCTATAACTGATGTTGTCGGGCACAGTGATGTCTCGCCTGGAAGAAAAGCTGATCCAGGTAATTTTTTTGATTGGAAAATAATTAATATGGAAAATTTTAATGTTTAATAAAATAATTATTATATATTTTTTATCTTTTATTTTTTTAAGTTGTAGCCAAGAGGAGGTAACAGAAAAAAAGAAGCAAAGAATAATCAATATAACAACCACTCCAGTTCAAATCTTTAATTTTAAGGATCAAGAATCAGCAATAGGCACTATCGAAGGCTTAATGGACCCTACAATAAGATCTGAGATTGCATCATCAATAAAAAAAATATACACCCAAGCAGGGTCAACTCTTAAAAAAGGAGATTTAATAGCACAGCTTGATGATTTGGATTATCGCTATCAACTCGAATTAGCTGAGGCTGAATTAAGTCAGCTTAAAATTCGTTTAAGTGGTCAGAACAAAACCTACCAAAGAAATTCTGAATTAGTAAATGAAAATTTTATCTCCCCTAATGCCTTAGATGAAATTATTAATCAGAAAAATGAAACAGAGGAATTAATTAAAATATCAGAGGCGCGAGCTAAAATTGCAAAGTATAGGCTTAGTAAAACTAAAATATATTCACCCATTCAGGGAAAGGTCGAAAAGCAAATAGCTTCCATAGGAGATTTTCTTAAAATAGGAGATCCAATTGTACAGATTATGAATAATGATCGCCTAAGGGCGCATGTTCCATTCCCAGAAAAGTTTGCAATAAAACTTAAGCCCGGATTACCTATTGAATTAAAAAGTCCGATAGTAGGGGAAAAAATTATAGTTAAAATTGCTGAATTAAAACCACAATTAATTGCTGATAGTCTTGCAATTGATGTCATTGCAGATATTGTAAATCAACCTAATTGGCAAGCAGGCGGAAGTGTAAGGGGAACGGTGGTTTTTAAAGAGGTAAATAATTTAAGCGTTCCTGAGATAAGTATAATTCTTAGACCTGTGGGACAAGTTGTTTACGTTATAAAAAACGATAAAGCATTTGAGAGAGTTGTCCATACAGGGATTACCCAAAATGGCATAACTGAAATTACATCAGGTTTAGAGCTTAATGAAATCGTGGCAGTCGATGGAGCTGCCTACCTCACTGATGAAGCTAAAATAAATGTAACTAATTAATAATTATGAGTCTCCCTGAAATTTCAATTAGAAGACATGTTTTAGCTTGGATGATTTCAGGGGTATTTGTTCTTCTCGGCATTATTGGTTTTCAAAAAATTGGGATTGATAAGTTTCCCATGGTTGAGTTTCCCATTCTCTCAATCACTACATCGCTAGAAGGTGCAAATCCAGAAATTATAGACTCAAGTATAACCAATATTATTGAAAATGCTGTTAATACTACTCCGGGGATTGAGTCTATAAGGTCTGAATCTTCACCAGGCGTATCTGTAGTAAGTGTCACTTTTAATTTAAATAAAAATATCGAGGTTGCTTTCAATGAAATTCAATCTAAGGTAAGCGAAGTTGTTCAAAGACTTCCCAAAGATGTGGCACCCCCAGCAGTCAGAAAAGTCGAAACTAATGCAAATGCAATTATGTGGCTATCCCTTTCCGGGAACCGGACCATTCAACAGCTTAACTTGTATGCGGCAAATATATTAAAGAAAAAAATTGAAACAATTGATGGTGTTGGTGAAATTAGATTAGGTGGAAAAAGAGATAGGACGGTAAGAATAAATCTTCTTCCTGAAAAAATGTCTGCACTTAAAATTACAGCGGAGGATCTTATCTCAGCTTTTAATAGCGAACATGTTCAATTCCCAGGAGGCTTTCTAGTAAGAGAAAAATCAGAAAAAATGTTTAAGCTTGACTTAGAATTCCACAAAATTGAAGAAATCCAGGAAATGATTATTGTCTACAATGATGGTGGACCGATCAAAGTCAAAGATATTGCTGAAGTCGAAGATGGACTTGATGATTATAGGGAAACCGCAAGATTTAACGGAGAACCTAGCATTGGTTTAGGAATTGTAAAAATAGCAAACACCAATACAGTAGATATCATCGAAAAAGTAAAGGAAAAAATTGAAACACAAATAACGCCAAACCTTCCACCCGGACTTAAGATTCAATATTCTACAGATGATTCTATTTATATTAAGTCAATGGTAAAATCCCTTCAAGAGCATATCTCAGAAGGAACAATTCTTGCATCATTAATTGTTCTTCTTTTTCTTGGGTCAATTAGATCAACATTAATCATAGCCGTTGCTATTCCAATCTCCCTTTTGGGAGCTATAGCTATAATGTATTTCTATAATTTTACCTTTAACAGTATGACACTGTTGGCATTAATACTGCTTATTGGGATTGTGGTTGATGACTCTATTGTAGTTCTCGAAAATGTTTTTAGGCACCATAAAAAAATAGATAAAAATATCTTTAATGCAGCAGTTAATGGTAGTAATGAGGTTGTTTTTGCCGTTTTAGCATCATCCATTGCTTTAGTGTGTATTTTTGGTCCAGTTATTTTTATGGAAGGAATAGTAGGTCGATTTTTTGAATCTTTTGCAATTGTCGTTACCAGTGGCATCCTTGTTTCATTAGTAGTTTCACTTACATTAACCCCCATGCTATGTTCAAAATTCCTAGCAAAGAATGAAAAAACTGTTTCCTTCTTATCGAGGTTCGATAGAGCTTTTTTTAAGCTCGAAGATTATTACAAGAAAGTCCTAACTTGGTCATTAAACCATCGCTGGAAAGTTCTTTTATCAAGTTTTTTAATCGTCCTATCAAGCGGATTCTTTTTTGCAAAAGTCGAAAAAACTTTTTTACCTGAACAGGATGAAAGCAGATTTAGTGTTAGATTTAAAACTCCCCTTGGATCTAACATGAATTATACCTATAAAAAACTTCTTGAAATTGAGGGTGTACTTGATAGATATGATGATGTTACTAAAGGTGTTTTTTCATCAATTGGCCTAGGAAGCAGAGGTCAAGTTAATTCAGGCTATATCAGTGTGATGCTTAAAAATAAATCCGACCGTCAACTATCTCAATCAGAGATTATTAAACAAATTAAAAGTGATTTTGATTCATTAGCTGGAGTAAAGGCCTTTATTTCTGCACCTTCAATTGCAGGTGGAAGAAGGTCTGAACCTTTACAATTTTCCCTCATAGGCCCAAATATTAAAACTGTCTCATCTTTAGCAGATAGGTTATTGATTAATTTATCCGAGATGGATGGCTTAGGTCAAATTGACTTAGATTTACAACTCAATTTACCCCAGATGAACCTTAAAATTGATAGAGAAAGGGCTGCAAGTTTTGGCATCAGTGCTTCAAATATTGCAAATGCAATTTCAGTATTCAGTAATGGTTTAGATGTAGCTCGATTTAATGACGATCCAGGAGATGGCCAAAGATAT
>JABHXS010000166.1 GCA_018657165.1 Nitrosomonadales bacterium | reverse complement strand
GTTAAAACTTGCAGAGTTTTGTATAAAAAGGCATTATTCATAAAAATTATTTAAATTCTATTAAGGAAAAGTTAATTGTGTGTAAATTTCTAGGCGTTATATCACGTGTGCTGATGGCACTCATATTCTTTGTATCCGTTATTTTTATCATAAACAATATCTACAATACCCCGAATGGCTACACCTTATATCAAGATTTGTTGGGCGCACGAGGAATTCCAGGAATTTTTGCCCCTATTAGTATTTTGGTTCAACTGATTGCAGGGTTTACTTTGATTATTGGTTATAAAATTAAAATTACGGCTTACGTACTCTCAATTTATTCATTGGTATGGGCGCTTATTTATTTTTTGAATGCTTTAGGGGGGCAGCCACTTTTATTAATGTCGCTTCAATATCTTGCAATTTCAGGGGGGCTGCTTTACATGGCACTTAATCCTGACACCGGTTATAGTATTGATAGTTGCAAGAAAAACAAATAATTAAAATTCCAGGTATGGGCAGATCATGCTTATACCTGGAATTATTCCCACTCCATTATAGGAAAAATCTTATTTATATTTCTCCCATTTTGGACATTGAATAATTCCCATTTTTTAGATTCTGACCGGCCCGCAGTATCGATAGTCAATTGTAAATCTTGGTCATTATCAATCGCTAATCTTAACTCGTCTCTTAATACCTTAAAATAATTTTGCTCTTTTAAAAAAGCCTGTTTCCATTTTTTAGTAGGTGTGCCATGACCAGGAATGACTTGATCGATATCCAGCTTTAAAATTTCATCAATAACAGCTATAAAACCATGAATATCGCCATCAATAACAGGCGTTCTTTCAATAAATAACAAATCACCTGCCCAAAGCGTTTTTGTTTTTATATCTTCCACAGTAACATCTGTATTCGTGTGTGAAACAGGGTAGCCTGTCACTTTAATCACTCTATTACCTAAATCAAAGCTTTCACTTTCGTTCGGCTTGATCAATATATTGGGCGCTATTTGAATTGATTTTTTAAGTGGTATCTTAAGATATTTTAAATTTGTCCTTTCGTAGAACCCTTTTCTAGAAGCCATAGCTCTAGGCAATTCAACGTGTCCTATAAAATCTATATCATCTTCTTTAAAGATAGCATTTCCATAAATATGATCTAAATGAACATGAGTGTTAATGACATAACGAATTGGTAGCTTAGAAATTTTTCTAATGGCATTTTTAAGCTCCTTACCAATCGCAAGAGAGCCACCTGTATCAATTACTGCTATCGCCTTCTCGCCAACTATAAAACCAATATTAGCAATATCTCCTTGGTATGCTTCATCAACATCCAAATGTTCGCCTTGGTGAACAAAAATGCCAGGTGAAATTTCCTCAAAGTTTAAGCTAGGCCCTGAGGCATGAATAAACAGACTGCAGGTAAGCAAAAAAACTAATAGCAAAATTTGCTTCATAACAAAGTTTTTCTATATCTAATTATATAAATTTATTATAATCTTAATATTAACTTTTTAATTTAAATTAGAAAAATTCACAAGATGGCTAATAATACAAAATATACAAATGTAGCAATTGCCTTGCATTGGCTTATTGGTATTGCTATTTTATTTATGTTTATACTTGGATGGTTCATGACAGAGCTTCCAAAAGAAGCGCCAAAAGAAACTAGTTTTGATATATTTAATCTCGGACTTATCATATGGGAAGTGACCAAAGAGGAATCCCCTAGGGCCTTTTACTTCAATTTACATAAATCAATTGGCCTAACTATTCTTATACTCATTATTTTGAGAATGTACTGGAGACTTACGCATCGTCCACCTGCTTTTCTCAACACAATGAAATTATGGGAAAAACGTTTAGCAAAGGCAACGCATCATTCGCTTTATCTTCTTATGTTTCTTATTCCTCTATCGGGGATCATAATGTCAGCTACCAGCAAATATGGCATTAAGTGGTTTGGCATTAAAATTATTCCTAGTTTTGACGAGAAAGCCATCAGAGAATTATTTCACGAATTTCATGAAATTTTTGGCTTACTGCTGTTGCTACTGCTCATATTTCACATTCTAGGAGCAATCAAGCACTCTATCATTGATAAAGATGGCACATTGAGAAGGATGTGGTTCAACAAATAAAAATTTATAGGCTGATAATTGACTTAGTAATTTATAAATCAATAAATTCCCCGACTCAAGCATGGGTATGAAAAAAGAGATGCTCACTATTTTTAATCATGATCGGAACATTTTTAAAAGTAAATATATCTATCCAGTTATCTCAAGACGCTCAATGGGTTTATCCTTAGGAATTAATTTAAACACAAATAATGCCTGCAATTGGCAATGTATATACTGCCAGGTTTCTGGCTTAACTCTTGGTAAGCCAGAAACTATTGATTTAAATCTTCTGGAAAATGAACTTGATACCTGGCTAGAAAAAATTGTTAATGGTAGCTTTCTCAACGATTGTGCTTCACATAAGGTGGGCTTTAAAGATATTGCCTTCTCTGGTAACGGCGAGCCAACCGCCACACCTGAGTTCGAATCTATAGTACAGATTGTTTTAAAAAAGATTGTAAAATTTAAACTATCAAAAATTATTAAGTTAAGATTGATTACTAATGGAAGCTATTTAAATAAAAAAAATGTTCGACATGGATTAGGGCTCATGAAAGACTTGGATCGCGAAGTATGGTTTAAGATTGATCAAGTTAAACCCGAAGGAGCCTTAATAATAAATCGTATTAATTTATCAACTAAAAGCTTGGAGACAAATTTAAAAGCTGCAATCTCTACTTCTCCCACTATAGTGCAGACATGTTTACTTAGAATAAATAAAGAGCGCCCATCAAATATTTTTATAAGTAATTATATTAAATTTCTAAAGCCATATGCGTCCCAACTTAAAGCTATACATCTATACAGTCTAGCGCGACCATCTCAACAAAAAACAGATTTACAAATAGACGCCTTAAATAGCGACGAGTTAAAAATGATTGCTGATAAAATGAGTACCTTAAAAACTAAAATAGAGTGTTATTAAAATTTATAAAATGTTTATAAAGAAAATTCTTTGTACTTTAGTAGCAATTTTCCTTTCGGGTTGTGGTCAACCAGATCAGGACTGGAATTCTTATGGACAAGATTTAAGTAATCAGCGCTTTTCAAGAATTACTCAAATTAACAAGAATAATGTTAAAGATTTAGAAGTTGCATGGCAAATTCAAACTGGAGTTAGGGCTACTTTTCAAGCTACGCCAATTGTTCATAAAGGCATCATGTATGTCTCATTACCTTTTAATGATGTGATCGCCTTAGATGCAAAAACTGGAAATGAAGTATGGCGTTATCAACACGAGCTAAACCCGAACTGGAAATTATGTTGTGGGCCTTCAAATAGAGGTGTTGCTATTCAAGGCAAACAATTATTTTTTGGAACAGTGGATGCTAGATTAATTTCTCTCAATATTAAAACTGGAGAAAAAATATGGGATATCAATGTTGTTAAAAATAGCGTCAAAACTGAGTCTATTAGTGTCCTTAGCCAATCTGATTTAAATAGTGAAAAGCAAATTAGCGGAGGAACTGGGGTGGGAATTTCAATGGCACCTGTTGTTTATAATGGCAAGGTTATTGTAGGAATAACTGGCGTTGGTTATGGCCTCCACATAGAAGAAGAGGGGACAGATGCTCCATTAGGTGCAGTGGTTGGTGTTTCAGGTAAATATGGCCGTTCAGGTTTTTTAGCGGCATATGATATGCATTCAGGCCAAAAAGTTTGGCAATTTAATACTATTCCAGACACCGGATGGGAGGGAGATTTTAATAACTTTATCGAAGATGGGCTAACCTTAAATAGAGATATTTATCATGAAAAAGCTAGTTTAGAAAAATATCCTTATGCAGCAAAATATGGAGGGGGCTCGGCATGGACAACTCCTGCCATTGATAAGGAAACAAATACTTTATTTTTTGGGACGGGGAACCCATCACCACAAATGAGTTCAGAAACTCGGCCTGGTGACAATTTATATACCGTATCAATTGTCGCCCTTAATGCTGAGACAGGTGAGTTAAAATGGCACTACCAACAAGTGCCCCATGACATATGGGGATATGATGTTGCAAGCCCTCCGGTTCTTTTTTATGCCTATCATAACGGGAAGGTAATTCCCGCTGTCGCACAGGCTAGTAAAACTGGATGGCTATACATTATAAATAGAGAAACAGGCGCTCTTATATTAAAATCAGAGGCTTTTGTCCCACAGAGTAATCTTTTTGCAGGCGCGTCAAAAGAAGGGACAATAATTTATCCAGGTATCTTAGGTGGTTCTAATTGGTCTCCAATTAGCATTAATTCAGATTTAAATCTTGCATTTGTTTCAGGGATTCATGCTCCAATAAAATATACACTTCATGAAAAAAATACTGAAAATGGACCAATGGAGTATACAAGTTCAGAGCCTACGAATGATCCTCAGTGGGGTCTGCTTTCAGGCATTGACTTGTCAACTGGGGAAATTCAATGGGAATATAAAACACCGCAACCACTGGTTGGTGGAACTTTATCAACAAAGGGAGGATTAGTATTTCTTGGTGAAGGAAATGGAAATTTTAATGCAATTGATGCATCAACTGGAGATTTGCTTTGGCAGACTACCGTCAATGCAGGTGTCAACGCACCGCCGATCACCTATATGATTGACGATGAACAATATATTGCAGTTGTTGCTGGCGGCAACAAAATTATGGGCTTTTCTCAGGGGGATTATATAAATGTTTATAAGCTTCCAAAACCTGAATAATTTAATATTAAGAAACTTAAAATCTTAGAATGGTTAGGTTTTCTTTAGTTATTTTCCATCTTTTTTATGGCTTTATTCTGGCTCTATATATTTTATATATAAGTGATAAATCTAAAAAAAAATTGATTAAAAGTTGGTCAAAAAAACTTATAAAATTATTTAAAGTAAAATTAGAAATAAATCAAAATATACACAGAATTTTATCTGAAAAAAATTACTTGATTGTAAGCAATCACATTTCATGGTTAGACATTTTTCTAATCAACTCTGTCTATCCTGTTCCATTTTTATCAAAGGCTGATGTAGCCAAATGGCCGCTCATAGGAAAATTGACCAAAAGTGCTGATACAATTTATATTAATAGAGATAAAAATAAGTCACTTTCGATCGCATCAAATCTGATCGAAAAGCATTTAAAAAAAATGAATAGCGTATATTTTTTTCCTGAAAGCGTTGCAACGGATGGCTCTAAATTGTTACCCTTTAAAAGTAATTTTTTTCAAACAGCTATTAACGCCAATGTTGATGTTCTACCAATAGTTATAAAGTATACCAAACAAAATAATTTAAGCACTGCGCCCTCTTATGCAGGCGATATCAGTCTAATGCAATCTATGATGAGCTTAATTAGATTAAAAAACATAAAAGCCAAGCTCTCTATACTGCCAAAAATACCAAGCAATGTTAATAGAAAAATGCTGGCTGAAAAAACCCATAAAAAAATATATGAAGCTTTGAAGTAATTTAATTAAAATTATTTAATTTGGTTATATGAATTCAATCATGTACTCTTATTTTTGATAATTAAAATTTCCAATATGAAAAAAAATTATAATAGCGACCAATTAAAAAATTTTACTACATTGCGTTTGAAAATAATTTGTCCTCTATTATTTCTAACCATAGCGCCATACTTTTGTTTTATTGGTGTTATTGCATTTAAACCAAAAATTTTTAGTGCCTTAATTGTAAATACACATATTTCCTTAGGAATTTTTCTAGGATTGTTTCTTATTTTTCTTATTTTTTTAATTACGCTTCTGTATGTTCACTTCGCAAATAAATATATCGAACCAGAAATTCGTGCCATAAACAATAATGCATAAATTTATTTTCTTCCTTCTGCTTGTTAGTAATTTATCTTATGCAAATAATGTAAACAGTGAAAGTAATTACATTTCTATCACTATGTTTATTTTATTTGTATCTGTAACTCTATTGATTACTTACTGGGCCTCAAAAAAATCTTTGACTGCAGACGGCTTTTATACAGCAGGTGGGAATATTACTGGACTTCAAAATGGATTAGCCATATCAGGCGACTTTATGTCTGCAGCGTCCTTTTTAGGTATATCTGGGCTTGTTTATTTAACGGGTTTTGATGGTCTTATTTATTCAATTGGCTTTCTCATTGGTTGGCCAATTATACTTTTGTTAATTGCTGAGCCATTAAGAAATCTTGGGAAATATAGCTTTGCTGATGTTGTTTCCTTTCGACTTAACCAAAGACCTATAAGAATTTTAGCGGCATGTGGTTCACTTTCTACTGTTATCTTATATTTAATTGCTCAAATGGTGGGGGCTGGAAAACTTATTGAAATACTTTTTGGGCTACCTTATTATTCAGCTGTCATGATTGTGGGTGGCCTAATGATTCTTTATGTAACCTTTGGTGGCATGCTTGCAACGACATGGGTGCAAATTATTAAAGCAATATTATTATTATTTGGTGCCACCGTAATTGCATTTCTTGTCTTATTTCAATTTAATTTTGATTTAAATGTATTTTTTAATGAAGCAACAAAAATTCACGAAAAAGGGATTGCTATTTTATCTCCAGGCGGGTTAATTTCAGATCCGGTATCAGCAATTTCATTAGGGCTTGCTTTAATGTTTGGTACAGCTGGATTGCCTCACATTTTAATGAGATTTTTTACCGTTCCAAATGCTATACAAGCTAGGAAATCAGTTGCATATGCAACTGGTTTTATAGGTTATTTTTATCTACTAACATTCATTATTGGCTTTGGTGCAATTATTTTAATTTCAAATAATCCTTCATACCTAGATAGTTCAAATATGTTAATTGGCGGTAACAACATGGCAGCTATTCATTTATCACATGCAGTAGGAGGTGATTTCTTGCTTGGCTTTATTTCTGCTGTTGCTTTTGCCACAATTTTGGCTGTCGTGTCTGGGTTAACCCTTGCAGGTGCATCTGCAATTTCACATGATTTATATGCCAATGCGTTTTTAAAAGGCAAACAAAATGAAACGAGGGAAATGTTTGTATCTAAATTTGCAACATTATTACTCGGTATCTTAACTATTTATTTAGGCATCATCTTTCAAGATCAAAATGTTGCCTTTATGGTCGGACTTGCTTTTGCAATTGCAGCCAGTGCAAACTTTCCCTTATTGTTTCTATCAATCTATTGGAAAAAACTAACAACTAAAGGCGCTGTCATTGGTGGCTCACTTGGCCTGCTATCGGCCATTATATTTGTTATTTTGGGTCCTGTTGTTTGGGTGGATATCTTAGGAAACCCAACAGAAATCTTCCCATATAAATATCCAGCCTTATTTTCGATGTCAATTACATTTGTAACTATTTGGTTATTT
>JABHXS010000165.1 GCA_018657165.1 Nitrosomonadales bacterium | reverse complement strand
AGACTTTTTGAGTAACATGATTTTAGAAATAACTAAATTTTTACTGAAAGACTTACACATATCATAAACAGTCAGTAAGGCAACAGAAACGGCAGTTAGTGCCTCCATTTCAACCCCTGTTTTACCTAAACATCTAACTAAGCCTTCACAATTAATCACATAATTTTTTTCATCAATAGAAAAATCAATGGCAATTTTGGTTAGGTTTAAATTATGTGTCAACGGGATTAAATCAGCTGTTTTTTTTGCCGCCTGAATACCTGCAATTTTCGATGTTGATAACACATCACCCTTCTTATTTTTATTTTCTATGATAGCCTTTATAATTTCTTTATTGAGAGTTATAGAGCCCATAGCAATAGCCTCTCTTAAGGTATCACCTTTCTTTGTTACATCAACCATTTTGGCATTACCATTTGCATCAATATGAGAAAACATCAATTTTTTCTTTGCTATATAAATAATATTTACAATGATAATATCAATGTATGAGAAAAATTCTACTAATATTTATTTTCTTTAGTCATTTTGTATTAGCTAACAATCTTCCTGAATTAGGGGACTATAGCTCGTCAAAAATAAGTGAAAATGATGAAATTTTTATTGGAAGGCAAATTTTATTTCAAGTCAATCAAAGCGACAGCATTATTCGGGACATTGAAATTAAAGATTATCTTGATTTATTGGCAAGAAGGTTAATCAATGTAAGTACAGACCCTACAAAAAGAATTGAGTTTTTTATTGTAAATGATTCATCAATAAATGCTTTTGCTATGCTGGGAGGAGTTATAGGTGTTCATACTGGTTTGTTTCTTGCAGCTAATTCAGAGTCAGAATTAGCTAGCGTCCTAAGTCATGAGATTGCCCATATTAACCAAAAACATATATCAAGATTCCTAGCACAGCAGGAAAGGGCTTCGTATCAATCAACTTTTGTTATGGCAATTGCGCTTTTATTAGCCAGATCAAATCCACAACTTGCAAGCACTACAATGGCGGGAGCCTCAGCAGGCTCAGTTCAAGGCGCACTTGATTTCACAAGAGAGAACGAAAAAGAAGCAGATCGAGTTGGAATTCAAACGCTAAATAATGCTGGCTTTGACGTTAGAGGCGCCCGTGATTTTTTTGAAACACTTAAGAAAGCTAATCAGTTTTCGGGTGGGGCGGCACCAGCTTTTTTACAAACCCACCCTATAACAAGTAGTCGAATAAATGATATAGAGAGTCGATTGAAAGATTTTCCTTACAAACAAAGAATAGATAGCCAAACATTTCATTACGTAAAAGGTAAATTAAAGGCGCTATTAGGAGATAGGAGTGATACAAAAAATATTTTAGAGGAAAATATTAAAAACAAAATATATATTAATGAAGGTGAGGAGAGGTTTGCATTAGCTTATATTTATTTAATGAATAATGAATTTGAAAAATCGCAAGAACAAATACAGTGGTTATTTGATAATCAAAAAACAAATCCAATGACAAGCCAACTTTATATAAATTATTTAACAAAAATAAAAAAATTCACAGAAGCAAAAAAACTTTACGAAGAAAATTTAAATTATTACCCATCTAACCGATCTTTTGTTTATGGTCTTGCAGATTTATATTTAAAAACTCAAGAGACAGAAAAAGCAATTAAACTTTTGAAAAAAAATGTACGAAGATTCTCTAATGATCCTATCCTGTATAAATTATTTGCAAAAGGCTACTCAAACCAAGGTAAGAAATTATTGCAATATGAGAATTTAGCAGAGGCAGCTTACTATAATTTTAATCTTCAAGAGGCTATTATTAGGATGGACCTGGCTATTAAGGCCAATGATGGTGATTTTTATCAAAAATCAAGAGTTGAATCAAGATTAAAGCAATTTCAAAGAGAGCGTCAAATTTACACAAACAATAAATGATAAGTTTTACTTATCACAATTATTTTAAGATAAAATTATACTAAGCAAAACTGCTAAATTATAATAACTTTTTAACCAAAAAAGGAATGAACATGTCTTCACTTATAAACACAGAAGTAAAGCCCTTTAAGGCTACTGCATTTCATAGCGAAAAAGGAGGTATCGAGGTAACCGAAGCTGATCTAAAAGGGAAATGGTCTGCAGTTGTTTTTTATCCGGCTGATTTTACGTTCGTTTGCCCTACAGAGCTGGGTGATATTGCTGATCATTACGAGGAGTTACAAAAAATGGGTGTGGAAGTCTATGCAATATCTACGGATACACACTTTACGCATAAAGCTTGGCATGACACCTCTGAGACAATTAAAAAAATAAAATTTCCGATGATAGGAGATCCAACAGGAACCATTTCAAGAAACTTTGATGTGATGATTGAGGAGGAAGGATTGGCTTTGAGGGGGACATTTATTATAAACCCAGAAGGGATTATTAAAACAGCTGAAGTCAATGATTTGGGCATTGGTCGTTCAGCTGCCGACCTTGTAAGAAAGGTTCAGGCAGCACAACATATTGCAGCAAATCCAAATCAAGCCTGCCCCGCTTCTTGGAAACCAGGTGACGAGGCATTAACGCCATCACTAGATTTAGTGGGAAAAATTTAGAGTTATTTGGTTACTAGTTGGGCAAAAATATTGTCTAACTAGTAACCTTTTAGGATTTTTTTATGTCCCTTTCAGGCGAGATTAAAGCTCAATTAAATCAATACCTAGTGAATCTAAAGACTAGCATTGTGATTGATGCATTCATAGACGAAAGTGAAGCTTCAGCAAATATGAGTGAGCTATTGGCTGAATTAACAGAAATGACGGAAAAAATATCTTTAAATATTCACAAAGATACTGACGAAAGAACTCCATCTTTTAAAATAAACAAACCTAATGAATCAACGGGCATTCAATTTGCTGGGATTCCCTTAGGTCATGAATTTTCATCGCTTGTGTTAGCTATATTACAAGTTGGTGATCATCCTTTAAAGATTTCAGAAGATTTAATTGGCCAAATAAAAAATATCGAGGGTAATTTTGTTTTTGAAACCTTTATTTCTTTAAGTTGCCATAACTGCCCAGATGTTGTGCAGGCTTTAAATATTTTATCGCTGTTAAACCCTAACATTAGCCACTGTATGATAGATGGCGCATTATTCCAAGATGAGGTTAAAAGGAAAAAGATAATGTCAGTCCCGACGGTCTTTCTAAATGATAATGAATTTGGGCAAGGCAGGATGGAATTAGAAGAGATTATAAATAAGATTGATACAAATTCTGCTGAAAAAAAGGCAGAGCAAATAACTCAAAAAGAGCTATTCGATGTCCTTATTGTTGGTGGAGGACCAGCCGGTGCTTCAGCAGCAATCTATTCGGCTAGAAAAGGTATTAAAACTGGAATTATTGCTGAGCGATTTGGAGGGCAGGTAATGGATACACTTGGCATAGAAAATTTTATTTCTGTACAAAAAACTGAAGGTCCAAAATTAGTTAAGGCACTCGAGGAACATGTTAAGGAATATGATGTTGATGTAATTAATGTGCAGAAAGCAAAAAGAATTGTAAAAAATAATGATTCATTATTTGAAGTTTATCTTGAAAGTGGAGGTATCCTCAAATCTAAATCAGTTATTGTCGCGACGGGTGCTAGCTGGAAGGAATTAGGAGTTCCCGGAGAGCATGATTATAGAGGCAAGGGGGTAGCTTATTGTCCTCATTGTGATGGCCCATTATTTAAAGGAAAAAATGTAGCTGTGATTGGTGGGGGCAATTCGGGTATTGAAGCCGCAATCGATTTAGCTGGCATTGTTAAACATGTAACTATTTTAGAGTTTGCTTCGGAGCTGAATGGAGACCAAGTATTGATTGATAGATTAAAGAGCCTGGATAATATAGAGATAATAGTGAATGCTAAAACCAATGAAATTGGTGGGTCAGATAAAGTGACCCACTTGGTTTATACAGATAGAGAACATGATAGAGAAAAAAAGATAGATATTGAGGCTGTGTTTATTCAGATTGGTTTGGTTTCAAATAGTGATTGGGTTAAAGATGACATAAAATTAAGTCAATACGGTGAAATAGAAATAAACGATCATGGAGAAACATCAATGCCAGGCGTCTTTGCAGCAGGGGATGTTACTACTACCCCTTATAAACAAATCATCATAGCGATGGGCGAGGGGGCAAAAGCAGCTTTAGGCGCCTTTGATTATCTAATAAGACATTAACATTTGCTTAGTCTTTTTCAGCAAGGAGTTTTTTTAGAAGTGGAATAGTGATTAGTTTTTTTGTTTTTAAGGACCAGTTGTCTAACGCATCAAGCGTTGCAATTAAATAGTGCAGATCCCTTTTTAAATACCTCATACAATATTCAATGACTTTAATGTTAAGTGACATCCCTTTCTGTCTAGCATGATTTAATAAAGCTAATTTTTTTTCACTATCTGTTAATGCTTTAATTTGATATACAAGACCCCAGCTAAGCCTGCTTGCTAAATCGTTTCGTAAGCCCATATTATTTGGTGAGTTAGCACCAGTTATAAACAGTTTTTTGTTTTTTTCTTTACAATCGTTAAATAGGTTAAATGCTTCAATTTGTGCGATATTATTTTTAGTCTCAATATCTTCTATAACTAAAATATTATTTTTTTTAACTATTTCAGATAGGTGCGATTTTCCTGATCCTTCAACACCCCATAAGTACAAAAATTGTATATTTGTTTCGTTAAGAAATTTTTTTATAGTACTGATAGTTTCATAATTATTACCAATTACAAAATTTTCAAGCGACTTCTCTGAGGAGAAATGTATATTTAATAAAAGTTGTTCCATTATTACCTAAGTGTCATGTGCCTATTGAGTAAAAATTAAGTTAAAATCTTACTATACTTAACTTCACTAATCTAATAAGGATTAAAACAAATTGTCTCAAAATAAACCCAAAAAAAACCCTATCACATACAAGAATTCCGGAGTGGATATTGAGGCTGGAAATAATCTAATCGATAAAATTAAGCCATATGCAAAATCTACTTTTAGAAAAGAAGTTTTAGGTAGTTTAGGTGGCTTTGGGTCCATGTTTGAGATGCCAGAGCATATAAATAATCCCGTTTTAGTTTCCGGTACCGATGGCGTAGGAACAAAGCTCAAATTAGCATTTGAGCTTAATAAACATGACACCATTGGACAAGATTTGGTTGCAATGTGCGTCAACGATATTATCGTTCAAGGGGCTGAGCCTTTATTTTTCCTAGATTATTATGCTTGTGGAAAATTAAATACAAAAATTGCAGAAAAAGTTATCAAGGGAATCAGTGATGGGTGCAAATTAGCAAAATGTTCTTTAGTTGGTGGTGAAACTGCAGAAATGCCAGGCATGTACCTTGACGATGAGTATGATTTAGCAGGATTT
>JABHXS010000164.1 GCA_018657165.1 Nitrosomonadales bacterium | reverse complement strand
TGAAGCGAGGGTTGGTAACATTCCACTTCGCACCAAAGCTTTCTATTGTTACCTTTTTATTAGTTTCGCTTGAAAGAGCTGTTATGAGTTTGTTTTTATAATAGTCGAGGTTTGTTTGAACCAAAAAATAAAATGCTAAATATCCAAGAATAAATAGACCAAAGACTAATACTGAAATCCATAAAGATATTTTTTTGATTAGTTTTATTTGGGCTTTTTTCATGTAGGCAGCTTTATTTTTATAGTCTACATTCTAATGCTTTTGAGGGTGTTGTCTATAATTTTTCGCTAAGCTGCTCTAAGATTTTTGGGTTTTCTAGCGTTGAGATATCTGCTGAAATTTTCTCACCTTTGGCAATGCTTCTTAATAGCCGACGCATTATTTTTCCAGATCGTGTTTTAGGAAGGTTGTCACCAAATCTAATTTCCTCTGGTTTGGCAATAGGCCCAATTTCTTTTGCAACCCAATCTCTTAATTGATTAACAATTAATTTATGATTTTGTTTAGATGGACGATCACCTTTAAGCACAACAAAAGCAACTATTGACTCACCCTTAAGATCACAAGGCCTTCCAATTACAGCAGCCTCAGTAACTAATTCATTTGAAACAAGGGCCGATTCAACCTCCATCGTTCCTAAGCGATGACCTGAGACATTAAGAACATCATCTATCCTGCCCATAATAGTGAAGTAGCCACTCTTCTTATCTCTAATAGCCCCATCACCCGCAAGGTAATATTTTCCACCTATCTCTATTGGGAAGTAACTTTTCTTAAATCGATCAGGGTCTCGCCATATAGCTCTTATCATTGATGGCCATGGTTTTTTTATTACAAGAAGCCCCCCGTTTCCCCATTCCAAGTCATCACCATTTTCATCAACAACATCTATGTCTATTCCAGGGAATGGGAGTGTGCATGAGCCTGGTATTAATGGAGTAGCTCCTGGGAGAGGGGTAATTACATGACCCCCTGTCTCAGTTTGCCAAAATGTATCTACGATGGGGCATTTGTTGTTACCAACATTTTTGTAATACCACATCCAGGCTTCTGGGTTGATCGGCTCGCCAACAGTCCCTAAGATCCTTAAGGAGCTAAGATTAAATTTATTGGGGTGGGTTTCTTGATTAATGTCAGACGCCTTAGTTAGTGCTCTTATTGCCGTTGGAGCTGTGTAGAAAACACTCACCTTATGTTTTTCAATGAGCTGCCAAAATCGACCTGCATCTGGATAAGTAGGAACACCCTCAAAAATAACCTGCGTAACACCCATCGCAGTTGGCCCATAGGCAACATAGGTATGGCCGGTTATCCATCCTACATCTGCGGTACACCAATAAATATCATTGTCTTGAAGATCAAATGTTAGGCGACAGGTATTGATTGCGTGCAATAAAAATCCAGCTGTTGAATGCTGCACACCTTTAGGTTTTCCAGTTGAGCCAGAGGTATATAAAATAAAAAGTGGGTGCTCGGCTGAAACGGAAACTGCAGGACATTCGGTTGATTGGTTTTCTATTAAATCATCCCACATAACATCCCGATTATTTTTAGGAAAAGGTTCGTTAGTTCTATTAAAAACAATCACCTTATCTATGGAGTCACAACCACCCATATCGATTGCATCGTCAATAGCCTTTTTTAAAGGGATGGCTTTGCCCCCACGAAATTGACCATCAGAGGTTATAACAAGCCTTGCTTCTGTATCCGATATTCTTTCTTGAAGACTCTTAGCTGAAAACCCTCCAAAAACAACGGAATGTGTAAGCCCAAGCCTTGCACAAGCTTGCATAGCTATTATTGCTTCAATTCCCATAGGGAGATATATAATAACTCTATCCCCGACATTTAAATTTAGTGTCTTTAAGCCATTCGAAAATTGGCAAACTTTATGATAAAGCTCCAGGTAAGATATTTTTGTAACATTACCGTCATCCGCCTCAAAAATAATGGCTGTTTTATTTGGCTTAGAATCAACATGCCTATCTAAACAGTTGAACGAGGCATTTAATTTCCCATCCTCAAACCATTTATAAAAAGGAGGGGTTTTATCATTCAATCTCTTTGTAAATGGTTTGTCCCAAATAAGCAGTTCTTTAGCGACAGCAGCCCATGCACCTTCATAATCTGTTTTAAAATTTTCACATAATTTTTGGTATTCTGACAAATTAGATACTCTTGCATTTTTTGATGTTTGTTTGCTAGGATAAAAAATTCGATCTTCTGTATGTATAGATTCTATTGACATTGAAGCTTATGGGGTTTAACTAAATAAACCCCCTCTCCGGATTTAAAAGTGATATTACTTCAGTAATTTACCATAACTAAAATTGAATTCAACTCATATAACTCATATATATGTATATTACTCTAATTTTTGGTGTCAAATAAAACTCATGAATATACCCTTGTATATAAATACATTCCAATGTTAAATGTTTATATCTAAATTAATATTTTGTTATAAAAAGTTAAAATATGGGGCTGAGGTACAGGTTTAATTTTCTTCTTACGCTGATCATGGCAGTTTTTATTGTCACTTTGATGTTTGTCATGATGAAATCATCCAAAAACTCAATACTTGAAGGTGTTGAATCTGCACACAAAGTAACAATGCAATTATTGGATACAGTTATTGTGAGTTCGGCACAAAATCCTAATTGGGGTACAACGGACTATGTGATGGCTCAATTTTTAGAGGAGTTAGGTTATGTAAGGAGTAATGACATCTTGTTATATGACCTTCAAAATAATTTGATTTATAAAACACCTCAATCTACCTATCGGCTAGATGTTCATCCACCACAATGGTTTTCAAATTTTCTTGCACCACAGGAGATGGTAGGTACAAGGGTAATTAGATTTGGAAGATTAATTGTTTCCTCTAATCCCTCAGGAGCCATTCGTGAGGCTTGGGTTTCCATTAAATCTATTTTTTTTACTGCAATGCTGTTCTTCATTTTTATAAATATTATTGCCTACAAAGCACTAGGGGGTTGGTTGCGCCCTATAAAGCCGATGATAAAAGCAATTGAAAAAATGGGTAAGGGTGATTTAGGTGCAAGGATTCCAAGTTTTGATGTTCCAGAGTTTTCTGCAATTGCTAAAAATTTTAATATGATGGGGGACTCACTTGAAAATCAAATTCTTGAAAATAAGCGACTTGCACTTATTGCTGAACAGACGGCTGATGCAGTCATGATTCATGATGAAAAACTTAATATTACCTTTTGGAATAACTCAGCTGAAAGAATGTTTAAATACAAAAGAAAACAGATTTTAGGAAAATCGGCCAAAATTATTGTTCCAGAATTTTTATTGGAGGAATTTAACAAAAATCTAAAAAAAATAAAAAGCAAAAATTTTTTACAACATATTGAAACTAAAAGAAAAGGTAAGTCAGGTAAATTGGTTGATGTTTCAATTTCTGCATCATTGCTTGTTGATCCTACAACAAAAAAAATCATTGGTAATATTGTAAGCATGAGAGACATATCAGAAAAAATGGTTGCTAAAAGATCCAGAGCAGAGCTTCGAAAAAATAGAGAGCTCACATCTATTATTCAAGAGCATGTAGAGGATGAAAGAAAGAGTCTGGCCAGAGAGCTTCATGATGAATTAGGTCAATATGTCTCAGCCATCAAAATTTTTTCTCAAAATATTTTAAATCGCTCAAAAGGCAAAGATGAGGCAATAGAAACAAGTGCGTCGTCGGTGACAGCGGCTGCGAATCAAATTTATGATGGCATGCATAATATTATAAGGAAGCTTAGGCCTGGGTCCTTAGATAACTTAGGTTTAAGCGAAACACTTAAAGATGAAATGAATAAGTGGCAATCTCAGCACCCATCTTTAAAAGTTAATTTGAAAATTAAAGGTGATGTTGACTTCTTAGGTGAGGTTGTAAATATAAATGTTTATCGCATAATTCAAGAAGCGATGAATAATGTTATCAAACATGCCAAGGCTACATCTATAAATATATCTTTACTAAAAACAAAAGATACCCTTAAAATTGAATGTGTTGATGATGGAGAAGGCTTCGATCTTAAAATTTTAAAAAAGACAAAACAATTTGGGTTGATGGGGATTAAAGAGAGGGCACAAGCTCTCAATGGAAAATTAGAAATAAAATCAAGCGAAAAAAAAGGAACACACTTAACTGTTGTCATTCCAACTTCTTAAGGCAAAGGAAAAATGAGCGATATAAAAATATTATTGGTTGACGATCATGCTGTAGTTAGAATGGGTTTTAAGATGCTCATTGAGGCAGAGCCTGACATGACTGTGATAGCGGAGGCAGAGTCTGGTGAGTTGGGAATCAAAGCATTTAAAGAACAAAAGCCAGATATTGTAATTATGGATATTACTATGCCAGGAATTGGGGGTATTGAAGCCATTGATCGAATTTGCGCTCATGATAAAAATGCAAAGATATTAGTTCTCTCTGCTCATGAAGATTCAGTACATCCAACAAGAGTGCTAGCAGCCGGGGCGTTAGGCTATGTTACAAAAAGAAGTGCAGCAGAAGAATTAATTAAAGCTATCAGAACAATTAAATCAGGTAAGAAATTTCTGGAACCCATCATTGCTCAACAAATGGCAATTACTCAGTTATCTGGTGAAAATAACCCAATAGAAGTTTTATCAGATAGAGAATTTGAAGTTTTTATGTCGTTAGCAAAAGGAAGGAGTACGAATGAAATAGCTGATACGATGTGCTTAAGTCCAAGAACTGTTGGAACTCATCTTTATAATATAAAGCAAAAGCTCAATGCAAATAACTCTGCAGAAATAGCTTTAATTGCAATTAGATGCGGGCTTCTCGAACCATAATTTATTTTTTTGATACAAAAATACCAGAAAAGATAATTAATAAAATACCCACAATACTTTGTACATCAAGTATTTCAGAAAAAAAGATCAAACCTAAAATACTTGAAAAAAAGATCGTTAAATAAGATAGCCCTGCATTCTTAATGGTATTCCCAACTCTATAAGCTTTTGTTAGTGCTAGTTGAGCAATTGTAGCAGAGATACCAAGCCCCAAAAGCATCCACCAATGCTCAATGATTTCTGAGTTTATATTCTCAAAAAACATAAGAAGTGCCGCACCAAGTGATGATAGGAATGTAAAATAAAAAACGACTCTGGTGTCAGGTTCATTAGCTTGTCCCAATTTAGCCATAAATAAATAAGCAAGACCAGCACCAAACCCTGATAATAAACCAATAAGCCCTACATATGCATCGTTACCAATCAGGATAGGTTTTAAGACTAAGAAAGCTCCAAAAAAACCAATTAATAACATACAACACAACTTGAACCCTGGCCTTCTTTGTAAAAAAAATGGAATAAGAAGCGCTACAAATAGTGGGGATGTATAGTTTAAAGAAATTGCTGTGCTAAGAGGTAAGTGACTTATCGCATAAAAAAAAGCTAATAATGATAAAAAACCAACAAATGATCGATAAAAATGTAATTTTTTGTGATTTGTCTTAAGGCTTATTTTTTTATTGGAAATAATTATAACTATAAAGATTAGGCTTATAAAGGACCGATAAAATACAAGCTCGATTTCAGAAAAAAATGGACTTCCAAGCTTTACAAACATCCCCATAAATGCAAAGAAGAATGTAGCGATGATCATCCAAATCACTCCATTTTGAACTTGCGGCATTTTAATCCTTATCTATTTAAATTACTTATGTGGGTGAGATTGTTGATAAAAAGTTTAGCCTACTTGCTAAAACTGATTTAATGTAATAATCTTCTTCTAAATTATTTTAACATCAGGAGTTTATTTAATGAAAAATCCATTAGATTCTATTAAGGGGACCGTAGTTGCGGGTATTATTTTAATTTTTGTTTTTATAGGAATTTTAGATTTTGGAGAAACAGGATTAATGGCTGATGCAACTAACATACACAATGGATTTATGAGGTTCTTTCATGTAATAGCGGGTGTTGCATGGATTGGTCTTTTATATTACTTTAATTTTGTGCAAGTACCAGCTTTGAAGTATGCAGCAGCAGATGGAAGTGCAGGAGGCATCACTAAACATGTTGCACCGCTTGCTTTATTATGGTTTAGATGGGCGGCCCTAGCCACTTGGTTAGCTGGCGCGTCACTTTTGGGCCCAAATTTTTCTGATGCTTTCTTATTGCAAAATGGATTTGAAGCTATTGGTATAGGTTCTTGGCTTGGCACAGTTATGTTGTTTAATGTCTGGGGTTTAATATGGCCAAATCAACAAAAAATTCTAGGAATGAAAAAAGCAACAGACGAAGAAAAGGTAAAGGCAAGGAGAGTTGCATTACTAGCCTCAAGAACAAATACAATGTTATCAATACCAATGTTACTTCTGATGACAAATGGATTATCCCATCGAGCACTTCTTGGCTTATAATTAATACCTAAAGGATTTAACGGCGACTTTAGGTCGCCGTTTTTATTTGTATTATGAGAAATTATTAATGAATAACTTAATGTTAACTTATCAAAGGCTGCCAATCTCTTTTAAGAAAGGAGAAGGGGTTTGGCTGCATACGAAAGATGGAGAGAAGTATTTAGATGCATTGGCTGGCATTGCGGTTAATACTTTGGGTTATAGTCACCCAAAATTCGTTGAGGCCGTATCTGAGCAAATAAAAAATTTAATTCATATTTCTAATTTGTATAACATTGAAGAACAATGTTTATTAGGTAAAGAGTTAGCCTATTTATCAGAATTAAACGCTACATTTTTTTGCAATTCTGGATGTGAGGCAAATGAAGCTGCTATTAAAATCGCAAGGCTTCATGGACACGCCTTAAATATTCAGCAACCCGAAATTATTGTTATGGATAACGCATTTCATGGAAGAACGATGGCGACCTTGAGTGCGTCAGGAAGTAGAAGAGTGCAAGCAGGATTTGAGCCGCTAATGTCAGGTTTTGTTAGAGTGCCATTTGATAATATTGATGCTATACAGGAAATCGCTAATAAAAAAAATAAAATTTCAGCTATTTTTGTTGAGCCAATTCAAGGTGAAGGAGGGGTAAATATTCCTCAGAACTTTAAAAAGTATTTAAAAGAACTAAGAAATATCTGCGATAAAAATAATTGGTTACTTATTTTTGATGAAGTTCAGTGTGGCGTTGGGAGAACGGGAAAATGGTTTGCTTATCAAAATAGCGATATAAAACCGGATATTGTGACGCTAGCAAAGGGATTAGCTTCAGGCGTTCCTATTGGCGCATGTATTGCTAGTGAAAAGGTATCAAGCTTGATGACGCCAGGTAAGCATGGCTCTACCTTTGGTGGAAATCCCTTGGCGATGATTGCAGGCTTAACTACTTTAAAAATTATGAAACAAGAAGGATTGTTAAATAATGCCTTAAACCAAGGACAGCTGATTTGTTCTTTATTGAAGAAGCATTTTAGTCAAAATGATAAAATACTTTCAATTAGACATATGGGATTAATGATAGGGGTTGAATTAAATTTTGCCTGTGGTGCTTTAGTTGAATTAGCTATGAAAAATAAATTATTAATTAATGTAACATCAGATAAAACCATTAGGCTGTTACCCCCATTAATCATTAACAATGATGAGGCTAAGCTAGTTGCAACAAAATTGATTAAATCTATTGATGAATTTTTTGAAAAGTATGATTAAAGGCTTATGGCAAAAGTTAAACATTTCCTAAAATTTAGTGATTTGAATATTGACGAACTCTCTTATATTTTTAAGAGAGCTGCAATCATTAAAGCAAATTACAAAAACTATAAAAGAACTTGGACGCTTGAGGACAGAACATTAGTTATGATTTTTGAGAAAGCTAGTACTAGAACAAGGCTTTCTTTTGAGGCTGGAATGAATCAGATGGGTGGGAGTGCGGTTTACTTAAATACCAGGGACTCTCAGCTTGGAAGGGGTGAGCCAGTTGAGGATGCTGCACAAGTTATATCAAGAATGTCTGATGTTGTAATGATCAGAACTTTTGAGCAGGATATCATTGAAAGGTTTGCTAAAAATTCAAGGGTGCCCGTTATTAATGGGTTAACTAACGAGTACCATCCTTGCCAAATTCTCGCTGATATTTTTACTTTCATAGAAAAAAGAGGGCCCATTGAGGGTAAAAGGGTGGCTTGGATAGGTGACTCAAATAATGTTTGTAAAACATGGATTCAAGCTGCAGAGCTTCTTAATTTTGAACTAAATGTATCTACACCCAAAGGTTATGAGATTGAGCCTAATGATATAGATAATAAAAATAATTTCTTTCATTATGAAGACCCCATGGATGCCGCAAAAGATGCTGACATCTTAACTACAGACGTCTGGACGAGTATGGGTTTTGAATCGGAAAATAAAGAAAGACTAAAAGATTTTGCTAGTTGGCAGGTTGACAAGGAAATGATGGGCGTAGCAAAAAAAGATGTTTTGTTTATGCACTGTTTGCCTGCGCATAGAGGAGAAGAGGTAACCGGTGAAGTTATTGATGGCCCACAAAGTGTAGTTTGGGAAGAGGCTGAAAATAGACTTCATGTGCAAAAAGCATTACTAGAATATTTGTTATTAGGAAAACAATAAAAATGATTAAAGGTGTTAAAAAAATTGTATTGGCATACTCTGGTGGGCTTGATACTTCGGTGATTTTAAAGTGGTTACAACAACAATATAATTGTGACGTTGTAACTTTCACAGCAGACCTTGGGCAAAAAGAGGAGATTGAACCAGCGAGAGCTAAGGCAAAATCAGCTGGTGTTAATGAAATTTTTATTGAAGATCTTAGAGAAGAGTTTGTAAGAGATTATGTATTCCCTATGTTTAGAGCAAATGCTTTATACGAGGGCGAATATCTTTTAGGAACTTCAATTGCTAGACCACTTATTGCTAAAAGACTGGTCCAAATAGCCCATAAAACTGGTTGTAATGCAATTTCTCATGGAGCGACGGGCAAAGGGAATGATCAGGTAAGGTTTGAACTCGGGGCTTATGCTATTGATCCTGATATAAAGATAATTGCGCCATGGAGAGAATGGGATCTTTTAAGCAGAGAGAAATTATTGAAATATGCTACTGATAATAATATTCCAGTAGAAATGAAACATAAATCAGGAGGAAGTCCTTACAGCATGGATGCTAATTTACTTCATATCTCTTATGAAGGGAGACATCTTGAGGATCCAAAAAATGAGCCAGAAGAATCAATGTGGAGATGGTCGGTTGATCCAAAAAATGCACCTGAAAATTTTCAAGAAATTACAATTGGGTTTAAAAACGGCGACCCTGAAAGCTTAAACGGCAAAAATTTACTACCACATGAGATATTAGATCAGCTTAATACTTTAGGTGGTGAAAATGGTATTGGAAGGCTGGACTTAGTTGAAAATAGATATGTCGGAATGAAGGCGAGAGGATGTTATGAAACTCCGGGGGGAACTATACTTTTAAAAGCGCATAGAGCTATTGAATCTTTAACGCTTGATAGGGAGGTGGCACATTTAAAAGATGAGTTAATGCCAAGGTATGCCTCATTAATTTATAATGGTTATTGGTGGAGCCCTGAAAGGATTGCTTTGCAGACATTGATAGATCACACACAAAAAAATGTAAATGGATGGGTTAGGTTGAGCTTGTATAAAGGTAATGTCACATTAATTGCTAGAGATAGTAATGATTCATTATTTGATCCTGAGGTTGCCACTTTTGAAGATGATGGCGGTGCCTTTGATCATCAAGATGCAGCTGGGTTTATTAAGCTAAATGCGCTTAGATTAAGATTAAATAAAAAAAGAACTAAATCTTAGGAGTTTAAAAATGCCATCGTTTGATATTACCTCAAAAGCAAATCTAGAGAATATAAAAAACGCTGTTGATGTATCAATGCGAATGATTGTAAATCGTTACGATTTTAAAGGAACAAGTGCAAAAATTTCCCTTAATGAGGATGAAATGAAAATAGAACTTAATGCTGACTCTGAATTTCAGATAGATCAAATCAAAGACATTCTTTTTCCTGCAATGGAAAAAAAAGAACCTGACAGCTCAAAAAGAATGAGTCCTGAAAATATTGAAACTGTTTCTGGAAACAAAGTTAAGCAGTCTTTATCGATAAGAAGTGGTATTTCGATGGAGCTATCAAAAGAGATAATAAAAACAGTTAAAGATTCAAAAATAAAAGTACAGTGCAGTATTCAGGGGGATGAGCTCAGAGTTAAAGGTTCAAAACGAGATACATTGCAAGACTGTATTTCACTGATTAAAGCCAAGCATAATGAATTTCCTTTGAATTTTGGTAATTTTAGAGATTGATTTAAATGGCACTAACACTTTATGAAAAAATTTTTAATAGGCATGTAGTGCGTGAGGAGAATGGCACGTACTTGGTTTATATTGATCGACACCTAATCCATGAAGTAACAAGTCCACAAGCATTTGAAGGATTAAGAATTGCTAATAGAAAAATATGGCGATCAAGTTCTATATTAGCCGTGCCTGACCATAACGTACCAACAACTGACCGTGAAAAAGGTATTCTTGATCCGGTTTCAAAAATTCAAGTTGACACTCTTGATGAAAATTGTAAAAAAAATAAATTAATGCAGTTTCAAATGAATGATAAGAGACAGGGGATAGTTCATGTCATTGGTCCTGAGCAAGGATCTACCCTCCCAGGCATGACTATTGTTTGTGGGGACTCTCATACAAGCACTCATGGGGCTTTTGGTGCCTTAGCAATCGGCATAGGAACTTCAGAGGTTGAGCATGTTTTAGCAACGCAATGCTTAATTTTAAAAAAATTTAAGACAATGCTTGTTAATGTCGATGGTATTTTGGGTGATTATATTTCTGCAAAAGATATAGCATTGCATATTATTGGTCAGATAGGCACTGCCGGCGGTACTGGTTATGCAATAGAATTTGCAGGGGCTGCTATAAAAAATTTAAGCATGGAAGGTAGAATGACTCTATGCAATATGGCTATCGAAGCTGGCTCAAGAGCAGGACTAGTGAGTGTGGATGACAAAACGATTGATTATTTGAAGGGAAGACCATTTTCTCCGTTTGGTAAGAATTGGGAAAAGGCCGTTGAGGATTGGAGGGGCTTGGTAAGTGATCAAGGCGCTAAATTTGATAAGGTCATTAATATTGAAGCTTCCACCATTGAACCCCAAGTTACCTGGGGGACATCACCTGAGATGGTGTGCGGCATAAACGACAAAATACCTAACCCACTTGATGAGGAAAATTTATCAAATCAAAAGGGCTATCAAAGAGCTTTAGATTATATGGGACTTAAAAAAGGGACCAGGATAAAGGACATTGAGCTTGATAAAATTTTTATTGGTTCATGCACAAATTCGAGAATTGAGGATTTAAGAAAAGCTGCAGATATTGTTAAATCTAAAAGAGTAGCGATGAATATCAAGCAAGCATTAGTGGTGCCTGGGTCAGGTTTAGTTAAAAGACAGGCAGAAGATGAAGGATTGGATAAAATTTTTATTAATGCGGGATTTGAGTGGCGGGAGCCTGGTTGTTCAATGTGTTTAGCAATGAATGCTGATAGGCTTGAGCCTCATGAGCGTTGCGCCTCAACATCAAATAGAAATTTTGAGGGAAGACAAGGACAAGGAGGAAGAACTCATCTTGTTAGTCCTGAAATGGCAGCCGCAGCTGCTATTTATGGAAAATTTGTTGATTTAAGAGGAGATCGTGATGTTACCAATAAATAATCATCATGGAATAGTGATCCCTTTAGATAGAGCGAATGTAGATACTGATGCGATTATCCCAAAGCAATTTTTAAAATCTATTAAAAAGTCAGGTTTTGGACCAAACTTATTTGATGAGTGGAGATATTTAGACCATGGTGAGCCAGACACAAACCCAAAGAAGAGAGATCTTAATCCAGAATTTATTTTAAAT
>JABHXS010000100.1 GCA_018657165.1 Nitrosomonadales bacterium | reverse complement strand
TCTTAAATTGAGAATAAAGTTCTGGATTAGCATCCGAGTTGACTAAATCTCTCGCTACATAAAGTTGTATTCTTCCTTTATTGTCTTGAATGGTTGCAAAACTCGCCTTGCCCATCACTCGCTTTAACATCATCCTGCCAGAAACTGATACCTCAACCCCTTTACTCTCAAGCGTTTCTTTGTCATCACCATCATAATTTTGGTGTAATTCAGATGATAAATTTTTAGGTTTGAACTGATTTGGGAAAGCTACACCTAATTCTCTCAATTCTTTAAGCTTATTTCTTCTCTCAGAAATTATTGAGTTTTCATCAACTACAGGTTCATCATTTTGATTAAAATCTTTGCTCAACTTATACCCCTTGCTTTAAACTTTCACTAATAAAGGGATCTAGGTCACCGTCTAGCACCCCCTGCGTATTTCCAACTTCTATACCCGTTCTTAAATCTTTTATTCTAGACTGATCTAACACATAACTTCGTATCTGATGCCCCCACCCAATATCACTTTTAGCATCTTCCACAGCCTGCTTCTCTTCATTTCTTTTGTTCAATTCAATCGCATAAAGCTGGGCTTTTAGCATGTTCATTGCTTCGGCCTTATTCCTATGTTGCGATCGATCATTTTGACACTGTACAACAGTGTTAGACGGAACATGTGTAATTCTAACAGCAGAATCTGTTTTATTAATATGTTGGCCCCCAGCACCAGAGGCACGATAAGTGTCTATGCGTAGGTCAGCAGGATTAATTTCGATGTCAATTGAATCATCTATTTCAGGGTAAACATTAACTCCGGCAAATGAAGTGTGTCTTCGGCTTCCCGAATCAAATGGAGACTTCCTAACCAAACGGTGGATCCCAGATTCTGTCCTAAAATACCCGTAAGCAAAATCACCTGAAATTTTAATAGATGCACCCTTAATCCCTGCCACTTCGCCATCCGATAACTCTAGAACTTCAACCTTAAATGATTTCTGCTCTGCATACCTGACATACATTCTAAGAAGCATGTTTGCCCAGTCCTGCGCCTCAGTGCCGCCACTTCCTGACTGGAAATCAATGAAGCAATTGTTTGGATCCATTGGATTTGAAAACATTCGTTTAAATTCAACATCATCAACAAGTTTTGAAATTTTTTCTGTATCTGTCTGAATAGTTTTAAGTGTTTCTTTATCACCCTCTTCCTTAGCTAAATCAAATAATTCTTGATTATCTTTTATCTGATGGGTGAGCTCTTCAGCCTGATTGACTATATTCTCAAGACCACGCTTTTCTTTACCAATTTTTTCATTTAATGCACGATCTGACCAAGTATTTGGATCTTGTTGAAGCCCCTCAAGCTCAGCAATTCTTTTTGACTTTGCTTCTAAGTCAAAGATACCCCCGTAATGTTTTAAATTTTATATTTATGGCTTGAATTTGCTGGGTTAGGATTTGTAATTCGTCTTGTTCCATTCTTTTTATGATTGCCTTTCTATTTCTGCTATATGATGAGCATTATAACCCTTTTTATCAAAAGTAAATTTGTCATAAAAGTGTCATTTAATTAGTCTAATCTATTAGATATCTAAAAAAGATATTATAGTAAAACCCTTATTAAAATAGGAGCTTAAAAATACATGAACCGACTAAAACTGAAACAAATTAGCATTGCTACCTTTGTATCCTTAGGAATGTTATCAACATCGTCAATAGCAGCCAATGATATTGTTAAAATTGATGGGTCAAGCACAGTTTATCCAATTACTGAGGCAGTTGCTGAAGAATTTCAAATAGCAACGCGTATAAAAGTAACCGTCGGTGTTTCAGGAACAGGTGGCGGTTTTAAAAAGTTTTGTCGTGGTGAGACAGCCGTTTCAAATGCCTCAAGACCAATAAAATTAAATGAAATTAAGAGGTGCAAAGAATCTGGGATTAAATTCATTGAACTTCCAATTGCATATGATGCGCTCAGTGTGGTTATAAATAAGAAAAATGACTGGGCAAAAGAGATGACCCTGTCAGAACTCAAGAAAATGTGGGAACCAGCGGCTCAAGGAAAAATCATGAAATGGAATCAAATTAGAGCTGGATGGCCTGATGAGCCTTTAAGGCTTTATGGGCCAGGGGCAGATTCGGGTACTTTTGATTATTTTACAGAAGCAGTTATCGAGGAATCAAAAGCGATCAGAGGTGACTTTACAGCTTCAGAGGATGATAATGTACTAGTGAAAGGCGTCTCGGGTGATAAGGGGGGTATTGCCTATTTTGGCTTGGCATACTATGAGGAAAATAAAAATTTACTTAGCGCGGTGGCGATTAAGAATTCAACAGGTAATTTTGTACTTCCGAGCCTTAAAACAATAATGAATGGTTCATATAACCCGCTTTCAAGGCCATTATTTATATACTTAAATGCAGAAAAAGTAAAATCAGACCCAAACGTCAAAAAATTTGTCGAGTTTTATTTAAAGTATGCAGCAGAACTTTCAAAAGAGGTGGGGTATGTTCCATTTAGTAAGGAAGAATATGCAGCTATTACTAACCACTATAAAACACTTCAAACAGGTTCAGCCTATAAAGAGCCAAAGATTGGTTTATCCGTAAAAGAGATATTAGAGTTATCAGCAGCTAATAACTAATTCTAATTTGCTTTTTTTAAAAAAGGGGCAGCTTAACTGCCCTTTTTTATGATTTAATAAAAACTAGCTTTTTCATGAAATTGTTTTCATTTATTTATCAAAATTGAGTATCATTTGAATAAGCAAAAAAATTTGGCATTATCAAATTTCCAACTATGGCAAAATTAGAAAATCCAGAAGTTAGCCCTCGGCTCGCGAAAAATTTACGTCGCAATATTCTCGAAAGATGCATCGAGTTTGGTCTGCTGTGTTCAGGTATTTTTGCTATCTTTATTACCCTTGCTATTATTTATGTTCTAGTCTCAGAGGCTATTCCATTTTTTCAACATGTAAGCCTTTATGACTTTCTAACTGATACCGTTTGGACTCCAAACTACTCAATTAAACATTATGGCATTATGGCGCTCGTTTCAGGAACTCTAACAACAACCTTTATTGCTTTGTTAGTAGCAGTTCCTTTGGGCACAATTACTGCAATTTATTTATCGGAGTTTGCAACACATAAAGTCAGGGAAACAATTAAGCCTGTTTTAGAATTGTTAGTTGGAGTTCCAACTGTTGTATTTGGCTATTTTGCGCTTATGTTAGTCACACCACTCTTACAAAAAATTTACCCCGACCTGACGACATTTAATATGCTAGGACCTGGTATCGTAATGGGAATAATGATCGTACCGTATATTGCATCAGTTGCTGAAGATGCGATGCGAGCTGTTCCCATGGCAATGCGAGAAGGTGCTTACGCGATGGGAGCAACAAGATTTCAAACAGCAATAAAAGTCATTACACCAGCGGCTATCTCAGGAATCATTGCTGCTTATATTTTAGCAATCAGTCGCGCTGTCGGTGAGACTATGATTGTAGCTATTGCTGCAGGGCAACAACCTAACTTTACATTTAACCCTGTTGAAAGTGCCGCGACCATTACCGCCTATATTGTGTCGGTAGCCCTTGGAGATTTAGAGCATGGAGGAATTGGTTATCAAAGTATTTTTGCTGCTGGTTTAACATTACTTCTTATGACCTTAATGTTTAACATTATAGGACATGCTGTTCGTAAGAAATTTGCTGAGAGATATTAAATTAATGGTTAATGATAAAAAAGCTGAAATAGAAAATAATCTAACCCGAATAAGGTCATTAATAACAAAGCATAAAAGACATGACCATATATTTGCTGGTGTTGGGATGTTTATTATCATTTCTTTAACCATCACTTTATTAGTTTTATTTTTAGATCTTGTTTTTGATGGTTATCCTCGATTCAATTTAGATTTTTTGACAAATTTTCCCTCAAGAAGAGCAACGGCTGCAGGTATTTTATCTGCCTGGGTAGGGTCAGCACTAGTCCTTATTGTTACCTTTTTTGCAGCTGTTCCCTTAGGGATTGCTGCGGGAGTTTACCTTGAAGAATATGCTAAAAAAAATTGGTTTTCTGATTTAATTGAAATTAATGTCACAAATTTAGCGGGAGTTCCTTCGATAATCTATGGTCTTTTAGCGCTTGGTTTATTTGTTTACGGCTTCGGACTCGGTCAGACTATTTTGACGGCTGGGTTAACATTGGCATTATTAATGTTACCAATTGTTATTGTGGCGACCCGAGAAGCAATCAGAGCTATCCCCATTCACATTAGAGAAGCTGCTTATGCAGTTGGTGCAACAAAATGGCAAGTTTCATTGCATCACGTTATCCAATACTCATATGGCGGTATACTTACTGGCGTAATTATAGGTATGGCTCGTGCCATCGGGGAAACTGCGCCGGTTATTACAATAGGTGCTTTAACATTTATTGCTTTTTTACCCCCAAGCCCTGTAGGCTTAGAACCCCCTTTCATAAATTTTGAATGGTTAGAAGCAGGTTTTACTGTTCTTCCTATTCAAATGTTTAATTGGATATCAAGACCTCAGATGGCATTTCATGTAAATGCAGCTGCGACCGGTGCAATCATAATTTTATTAACATTGTTAATGAATGGGCTAGCAATTAAAATTCGATATAACATCAGGAAGAAAATTAAATGGTAGATAAAAAAAGAAAGCATCCAAAAGAAATTATCAAAGCAGAATCTAATGCACTTAATTTCTCTTATGCGGATGGAACCCAGGCACTTAAAAATATAAATCTACCCGTTTATGAGAATAAGATAACCGCTCTAATTGGCCCCTCAGGCTGTGGCAAATCAACTTTCTTAAGATGCTTTAATCGTATGCATGATCTGTATCCCGGCAATAAATATGATGGTGAAATTATTCTTCACCCAGATAATACAAATATATTAGATAAACGCGTCGATCCTATAGAAGTTAGGATGAGAATCAGCATGGTGTTTCAAAAACCAAATCCATTTCCTAAATCAATATATGAAAATGTTGCTTATGGGTTAAGGGTTCGTGGTGAAAAAAATAAAAGAGTGCTTGATGATAAAGTCGAAGAAGCGCTTAAGGGAGCGTCTTTATGGGATGAAGTAAAAAAACGTCTTCATGATCTAGCGTTTAATCTTTCGGGAGGGCAGCAGCAAAGATTATGCATCGCCAGAGCGTTGGCAACAGACCCTGAAATTATGCTATTCGATGAACCCACTTCAGCGCTTGATCCAATAGCAACTATGAATATTGAAGAATTAATGGCTGGATTGAAAGAAAAATTATCAATTTTGATTGTGACTCATAATATGCAACAAGCAGCAAGAATTTCAGATTACACTGCCTATATGTATCTTGGAGAATTGGTGGAGCATGATAAGACAAATAAGGTGTTTACTAATCCAAGAAAAAAAGAAACAGAGGACTATATTACTGGTAAGTTTGGTTAACTGTTAAATTAACCCTTCTATTGTTTTAGTAAGTAATTTCGCAGCTTTTGATACCTCTGCGCGTGCAGGCCCTTCTGTCATAACCCTAACTAAAGGTTGAGTTCCAGAAGCACGAATTAACACTCTTCCCATACCTTTCATAATACTCTCTGATTCCTTAATTGCATCCTTAACAACTCTAGATTTTAAATTGACTTTATTTTCTGTAGGTATGTTGATTAAAATCTGAGGATAAAGTTTTATTTCTTCAAGAGCATCCTTTAGGCTTCTCTTATTTTTTACTAAAAATGACAAAACCTGCAATGCTGAGATTATGCCATCTCCAGTGGTGTGTAAATTCTTAACTATGATATGTCCGGAGCCTTCACCTCCTAAGAGCCAATTTCTTCTATCAAGCTCCGCTGAAACATAACGATCGCCAACATTTGCTCTCACAAAAGGAATGGATTGCATTTTACATCTCTCCTCGAAAGCTAGATTTGTCATATGGGTACCCACAACACCGCCAAATTTATATCCTTCTTTAATATAAAATTGAGCTATTAAATAAAGTAATTGGTCACCATCTACTAAGGTGCCATTTTGGTCGACCATAATGACACGATCGCCATCCCCATCAAAAGCAATTCCCATATCAGCATTATGAGAAACTACTGCGCTTTGTAAGCTCTTAGGGTGTATAGATCCTGCTTTTTTATTAATATTTAGACCGTTCGGCTTATCATTAACCACAATGATATTAGCTCCAAGAGCAGAAAAAATAGTAGGGGCAATATGATAGGTTGCGCCGTTAGCACAATCTAAAACAATAGTTAGCCCTTTTAAAGTTAATCCTCTTGAGAAAGTATTTTCACAAAATTCGATGTATTGCTTTACATAATTTTCCGCTCTTTGAGCTTTACCAAGTTTATTAGATAAAACTATTTCCATTTTTTGATCAATCAACGACTCAATTTCACACTCAATTTCATCTGATAACTTCAGGCCTTTAGATGAAAAAAATTTAACCCCATTATCATCATAGGGGTTATGAGAAGCTGAAATAATGACTCCAAAATCAGCTTTACGCGAACGTGTAAGGTAAGCTATGGCTGGCGTTGGGATTGGCCCTGTTAAAAAAACATTTACCCCAGCACTTGAAAATCCAGCCTCTAGAGCGGATTCAAGCATATAACCTGAGATACGTGTATCTTTTCCAATAACAACTGATGGCTTTTGACCTCGCTTATTTCTTCGGGATAATACAATCCCAGCAGCGTAGCCCAGTTTTACAAAAAATTCAGGAGTAATCGGTAAACTTCCTACTTTCCCCCTAATACCATCAGTGCCAAAATATTTTTTTTTCACAAAACTCCCTTATAAAGCTTGAAGAACGGAAATAGCATTATATGTTTCTTTAATATCATGAACCCTCAAAATCCTTGCTCCCTGTTGAGTCGCTAAGCTAGCAAGTAAAACACTTGCTTGAATAATAGCATTTTCTCCATCCCCTACCATTTCTTTTACCATCGATTTCCTTGAAACACCAATCAAAATTGGAAAAGATAATTTTGTAAAATGATTAATTTTTTTAAATAAATCAATATTGTGAGTAAATGTTTTTCCGAAACCAAAACCAAGGTCCAACATAATTCTTTGATTGTTAATGCCTGCCTTATTACACTCAGAAACTCGAAACTCAAAAAAAGACTCTACTTCTGTCGCTATGTTTTTATAAGATGGTGAATTTTGCATATTCTGTGGAGAATTTTGCATATGCATCAAACAAACGAGTACATTTGAATTTGATATGACTTCAATAGCCCCTGGTTTTTGCAAAGCATATATATCATTAATCATATCAGCTCCATAATCAATAGACAGCCTCATGATTTCTGGTTTATATGTATCTATTGATATAGGAACATTAAAATATTTTTTAATTTCTTTTAAAATCGACTCTAATCTATCTCGTTCATCATTTACAGAAATAACCTCGGCGCCTGGACGTGAGGATTCAGCTCCAATATCTATAATGTCGGCGCCATCTTCAATCATATCTTCAACATGCTTAAGAGCTGCCTTTAATTGATTATATTTACCCCCATCAGAAAAAGAGTCAGGAGTTAAATTTAATACCCCCATAATTAAAGGTTTTTTATCTGCTTTGAGTAACTGAGAAATTTTATTCATAAAAAAAATAAAAGGAGGCAAAGCCTCCTTTTATTTATCTAGATTTGACTGTAGGTTGTGGCTTAATAGATGTTGCTGTGGCTTTACCAGATGGTGGCTTCTTGTTATCAGTAGATGATTTTGAGGGCTTAGGAGCTCTTACTTTTTTTCCTGCCATCACATCATCAATCTGATCACTATCAATTGTTTCATATTCAAGTAACGCTTTTGCCATTGCCTTAACTTTCTTTTTATTTTTTTCTAATAGTTTTCGAGCGATTGAATATTGCTCATCTAGAATAGATTTTATTTCAGCATCAACCAACTGTTGTGTTGCTTGTGAAATTGCTTTTGGGGCACCAAAAAAAGATTCTTGGTTTTCGTCAGCATAAACCATTGTTCCAAGCTTATCTGACATACCATATTTAGTGACCATATCTCTCGCAAGCTTTGTCGCTCTTTCAAAGTCATTTCCTGCGCCAGTGGACATTTGCTTCATAAATACCTCTTCAGCAATACGGCCACCAAATAAGATTGATATTTCTTCTAGCATCTTGGTTTTAAAATTACTAAACCTATCAAATTCAGGTAACTGCCAAGTTAGGCCAAGAGCATA
>JABHXS010000141.1 GCA_018657165.1 Nitrosomonadales bacterium | reverse complement strand
ATCGAACTGTGCGGAAGACGAAGTCACATGCTTAAAATCAAACCACTTACAAAAGTCTTCCATAGAAAATTTTTCATCATCCCCGTGTGACCACCCAAGCCTAGCAAGGTAGTTCTTAAGGGCTTCAGGTAAATACCCATCTTCCCTATACTGCATAACGTTAACCGAACCATGTCTTTTTGAAAGTTTCTGTCCATCGGGACCATGTATCATAGATAAATGCGCATAATTAGGAATGGGTGCATTTAATGAATTCAACAAGTTAATCTGTCTAGGGGTGTTGTTAATATGATCATCGCCTCTAATTACATGTGATACATTCATGTCCCAGTCATCAATCACAACACAAAAATTATATGTTGGGGTTCCATCTGATCTTGCGATAATAAAATCATCTAACTCTTCATTGCTAACATTAATTTCACCTTTAACTAAATCAACCCACTTAACATTTCCAGATGGTGGATTTTTAAACCTTACAACGGGGGTAATGCCCTCAGGGACCCGAGGTAAACTCTTGTCTTGCTCTGGTCTCCAACGTGCGTCATAGCGTGGCTTAGCACCTTTTTTTATCTGTTCTTCTCTTAATTTATCAAGCTCTTCCTTCGATGCATAACAATGATAAGCGTCCCCATTTTCTAACATTAGGTTTATATATTTCTTATATAAATCCATACGTTCTGTTTGAAATCTAATCTCTTTATCATGCTTAAGGCCTAACCATTTCATTCCATCCAGTATTGCATTTACAGCATCTTGTGATGATCTCTTAATATCGGTATCTTCAATTCTTAGTAAAAAATCTCCCCCATTTTTTTTTGCGTACGCATATGAGAAAAGTGCTGTCCTCACACCGCCAACATGAAGGTAACCAGTTGGGCTTGGGGCAAATCTGGTGACGACTTTCATAAAATAATTCCTAATTTAATGAATTGAAGCATGAAAAAAATAGATAACAGCCACGCCAAGCAATATTAATGAAATTTGCTTTATAGAATCTTTTGTATCAGTTTTTTCATGAAGATCTGGAATAAGATCTGAAATAGCAACATAAATCATACTTGATGCTGCAATTGCTAAAACATATGGAACAAGACTCTCCATAATACTTAGGATGTAGAAAGACAAAAGAGCGCCAAGCAATGTCGCAACACTAGACGCAATGTTCCACATATAAGCCTTAAATTTAGACAAACCTGAATGTAAAAGCACTGAAAAAATACCCATTTCTTGAGGTAAACAATGGAGTAACATTGAAAGCGCGGTTATCAGCCCAAGTTTAATATCGACCAAAAATGCACTTGCAATTAATATGCCATCAACAAAATTGTGAAATAAATCACCGATGACGACAATGCCGCTATTACCATTAGGTTTATTTTCTTTTAATTGTGAATCACATTCTGTGTGATTATGGCAATGTGGTGCGTGACAGTGCCGCCATATCAAAAGCTTCTCTAAAATAAAAAGAATCAGTATTCCAATTAAGACCACAAAGCTAATGTCATGAAAGTTATTATTTGAAGCTTCCATTGCATGAGGAATGATTTCAAGAAACGATGTAGCCAAAAGAGTCCCTACCGCAAGACTCACCAAGTTGTTAGTTAAAGCTGCATTTGCATCTTTGAAAATTGCACTTGCAAGCAAAAGGCTAATTAAACCTCCAGCAAAAGATACAGCAATTATCCAGTATAAGGCCATTACGCTTCCAAAAAAAAGATTAGCCATTATAGTTTGAAGTTATTAAAGATGGAACAAAAAATTATTATTCAATCCATATTAAGGAGGTCATTCTTTCTGAGGAAGCATCTCTTCGATAGGAAAAAAATTGCTCAGGATTGCTATAGGTACAGAAATCTTTCATAAAACTAATATTTTTGATACCCAATTTCTGAAGCTTTATCTGCGCCGCTCTTCTCATAGAAAGAAAATATTTTCCATTCGCCCCATGATCAAATGCAACCTCAGTTGTTGGGTCATTTTTCAAAAAAATATCCTTTACCTCACCACCAACCTCAAAACTTTCCTGACTGATATGAGGCCCAATCCAAATAATTGGCTCTCCTTTAAAGTTAATTTTTTTTACGGTATTTTCAATAATACCGGATGACAAACCCCGCCAACCTGCATGCATGGCCGAAACAAAACTCCCCTCTTCGTCTGTCATCAATAAAGGCATGCAATCTGCTGTTCTTACAGAACAAATAACCTTTTTCTTTGTTGTGTATGCTGCATCAGCATTACGCTCACTGCTTGGAAGCTCAATGGAAATATTACTATGCATCTGATTCAAAATTATTTCATTAGAATTCAGAAATTTAAGGCCATACCTATTTGATAATTCTTTTTTGCTAGTGTGGTTAGATTTTTTTTTAAGATTAAAGTTTCTCACTGTTTGTAAAGCATAGACATTACTTGGTACAACCCAATCAGGCTTAATTATTTTTAAATTATTCATTGATTTGACACTACAAGGAAATAGAGCTTTCACTTCTAATTAGATCAAGTAAATTCTTCATATCTTCAGGTAGGTCAATATCCCAACGCATATTTTTTTTAGTCTTAGGGTGAATCAAACCTAATGAACTTGAATGGAGTGCTTGTCTAGGGAAGTTAATAGCTGCCTCTTTTAAGGCTAGCGAAATTTCTTTCGTTGGAATAATTCTCTTAAGACCATAAGTCCGATCTCCAACAATAGGGGAAGTATTATGACTCATATGAACTCTTATCTGGTGTGTTCTTCCTGTCTCAAGTTTGCACCTCAAATAGCTGTGCATCATAAATCTCTCTAGAACCTCATAATGTGTTACCGCATTCTTTCCATTATTTTTATTTATGGCCATTTTTGTTCTAATTGATGGATGCCGACCTATGGGGAGATCGATTGATTTATTAACAAGTACCTGACCCCAAACGATCGCCCTATACTCCCTAAAAACCTTCTTTGATTGTAATTGCCTAATAAGGCTTGATTGAGTTATTTCATCTTTTGCGACAACCATTAAGCCTGTTGTATCCTTATCAAGGCGATGGACGATACCGCACCTTGGTAAAGCTTTATTTTCAGGAATATGGAATAAAATAGCATTTAATAAAGTACCGCTCCAGTTTCCTGCGGCTGGATGTACGACCATATTTTTATCTTTATTTATGACAAGTAAGTCTTCATCTTCATATGCTATTTTTATTGGGATATTTTCTGGCTGAAATTGCAATTCTTTTTCATCTTGCTGCACCTTAACAATAACTTTTTCACCCCCCATTACAATATCTCTTGATGAGATTTTTTTACCTTCCAACAAAACAAACCCAGATTTAATCCATTCTTGAATCTTGGCTCTTGAGTAAGCTGACATCAATTCATGAAGGGCAATATCTGCTCTTTTTCCTATTGAGGTTTTTGGGATGATTAACTCTAATTTTTCTTGTTTCATAATGTATAATTTACATCATCATAATCTTTAATCAACCTATGAAATTAATTTCAACATTAATACTCACCTTACTTCTGTCAGGTTGTTTTTTCTTTGGTGACCCCGTTGAGTTTGATGAGACCACTGGTCAAAGTCCACAATGGATACTAACCAGAGGAGAGGCTTATGCGAGTAATCGTGATTGGCCTGAAGCAATCAAGGTGCTAGAAAAGGGGGAGCAACGCTATCCAAATTCAAAGCTTGCGCCACAATTTAAACTAGATCTTGCATTTGCGTATTATAAGTTTTCTCAGGATGCTCAAGCCATCGCAATGCTTGATAAGTTTATTAGGCTTTACCCAAATCACCCAACGGTAGATTATGCATACTATTTAAAAGGCGTAGTTCTGTTCGTAGATAGAAATTTGTTTGATAAATTTACTTTCCAAGACATTAGTGATCGAGATGTTAATTCTTTAAAAGCCAGCTTCAACGCTTTTAAACTTCTGATAGAAAGGTATCCCGATAGTAAGTACTATGATGACGCTGTTATTAGAATGACGTATTTAATGAATAAAATGGCTGAGCATCAAATTCATGTTGCTAGATATTACATGAAACGAAAAGCGTATGTTGCTGCACTTAACCGATCACAATATGTTCTAGAAGAATTTCCACAAACTATCCACCAAGAAGAAGCATTAATTATCATCATCAGTGCGTATGAATTTCTTGGGATTAAAGACCTTCAAAAAGATACAGAAAAAATCCTGAAACTAAATTATCCTGATAGCAAATATCATACAAAAGATCTTCAAGCTCAAAAGAAAGATTGGTGGAATATTTGGGATAGTCTTTATGATTAATTAGATGCGTTTTTTTTATCTAATTTCTTTCTATATTCATTTTTAATTCTTCTTCGAGTTACCAGGCCTGTTTTCTTTGGTTTTAAATCTTTTTTATCAAAGGGATTTTCGGAGTTCTTTAACAAAACTTTAATGGGAGTGCCAACCAATTGAAATGATTTTCTAAAGAAAGACTCAAGAAAAACTAAATAATCTTTTTTTATTTCATTTAAGTGGTTTCCATGAATAATTATTTGTGGGGGGTTTAAGCCTCCTTGATGAGCATATTTTAATTTAGGCCTTATACCTTTAATGATTTTGGGGGGGTGAGCGATTAAAGCATTCTCAAGCACTGAGTTGATTTGGGGAGTTGATAGTTTTTTTTGAGAAGATAAATATGCTTTTTTAATTGCTCTCATCATTTCTCTAAAGCCTGTTTTATTTATTGCTGAAATAAATACCACTTCTGCAAAATTTACAAAAGAGAGCTTTCTGTCTATTTGATTTTTTATTTTATCTTTTTCATATATATCTAATTTGTCCCATTTATTTACAGCAACCACCAATGACCTTCCTGTCTCAAGAATAAATGCAAGAATGTGAAGATCTTGAGCTGAAAGCCCATCCTTGCCATCAATCAATAAAACCACTACATTTGAATCTTCTACAGCATTTAATGTTTTAATTATTGAGAATTTTTCTATTGTTTCAAATACCTTTCCCTTCTTTCTTATGCCTGCAGTATCAGTCAGGGTATAGGTGTCCTTTTCCCAATTAAATTCTGTTGAAATTGCATCTCTAGTGGTTCCAGGTCGATCAAAGGCAATAAACCTATCCTCACCAAGTAAGCCATTAATGAGGGTGGATTTTCCTACATTTGGTTTACCGACGATAGATATTTTAGGATGACTATCTTCTGATATTTCCTCATCATCACCCTCATTAAAAGTTAGCAAGAAATCCTTAAGTGCTGATATTCCCTCACCATGAGCCGATGAAAGTCTAACTAAATTTGAAAAACCAAGTGCATAGAAATCTAAAAAGGCTTTCTCATCAAGAATTCCTTCGGCTTTATTTACAGCAATAATTTTTAGTTTATCGTTCTTTCTTATAATCTCAGCAATATGCTCATCCGTGGGGTGCAGGCCTTTCCTGAAGTCAACCATAAAGACAATGATGTCACTTTCATCAATAGCTTGTTTTGTTTGAAGGGCCATCTCTTGGACAATTCCTTCTTTATTCTTAGGCTCAAATCCACCTGTATCAACAAGCAAAAACTGACTGTCTTGAATTTCTAATTTTCCATAATGCCTATCTCTTGTTAGCCCCGGTAAATCAGCCACGATAGCATCTCGCGTCTTAGTTAAGCGATTGAATAAACTAGATTTTCCTACGTTTGGTCTACCGACAATTACGATGGTTTTCATTTTTTAAAAAATATCCTAAATATTTATTCGAGGATAATGAAAAACTCATCAATATCAGAATTTACTTCTTCAGTACCCTCTATTTTATCTTCCTCATTACCCTCTGGATTAGT
>JABHXS010000163.1 GCA_018657165.1 Nitrosomonadales bacterium | reverse complement strand
TTTTTTTAAGTTTTGAGTATAAATAGAAAAATTTACATCGTTGGTGCAGGGCCTGGAGATAAAGATCTAATTACATTAAAGGCCTTAAAAATTTTAAAACAGGCAACCTATGTTTTGGTTGATGATCTGGTAAATCAAGAGGTACTTTCATTTTGCCCTCAAGCGCAAATTGTAAATATAGGTAAACGTGGAGGTTGCCTTTCAACACCACAAGAATTTATTAATAGACTCATGGTTTCTAGAGGAAAAACTGAAGAAGTTATTGTGCGCTTAAAAGGAGGCGACCCTTTTATTTTTGGACGGGGTGGTGAGGAAATTCAATATTTAAATGCTCACGGTATTGATGTTGAAGTAATTCCGGGTATCACCAGTGCTATGGGTATTGCTGCCAAGCATCAATTTCCCTTAACACATCGAGCTATGGTGCAAGGTGTTACCTTTATCACTGGTCATACTATCCGAGAAAATTCAGTTAATTGGGGTGCATTGGTACAAAGTAAAACCACGCTTGCTATATATATGGGTTTAAAAAATATTCAGAAAATTATTACCTCACTCACTGAGTCCGGGATGAATAAATTTATGCCGGTTGTAATTGTTCAAGATGGCTTAAGGAAGAATGAACAATTTATTAAAACAACATTTGATAGTTTATCCATCATCGCAAAAGAATTAAACCAAGATTTGCCTACAATCTTTTTTATTGGTGAGGTGGCAGGCCTTGCTTCAAATCAACAGTTATTAGAAAGAAAAAATTTGAGGGAGTTCGGTTAATGAAAAAAATGAAACTTGTCGTGATTGGCAATGGTATGGCAGGCATGAAAACAGTTGAGGAATTATTAAAAATAAATCCTGGGCTGTATGACATAACTGTATTTGGTGATGAGCCTTATACAAATTACAACAGAATCATGCTATCCCCTGTGCTTGCAAATGAGCAAACAATTGATGACATAATTTTAAACACTCGAGAATGGTATCAGGAGAATAACATCACCTTATACACCAGTTCTAAAGTCAATAAAATTGATAGGAAAAAACGGGTGGTTTATACCGACAATGGTTCATTTGCAAATTATGACAGATTATTAATTGCCACAGGATCAAAACCTTTTATGTTGCCCATACCAGGTTCTGATTTAAAGAATGTGATTGGTTATCGCGATATTAAAGATACTCAACACATGATTCATGTCGCTAAAAAATTTAAAAAAGCAGTGGTTATTGGTGGAGGATTATTAGGCCTTGAGGCGGCAAATGGTTTAAAAATTCAGGGCATGGATGTCACTGTTGTTCATCGAGAAAAATGGTTACTTGAAAGACAGCTTGATCAAACTGCTGGTGAGATGCTTTTAAGCTCACTTTCTAATAAAGGTATTCATTTTTTACTCGAAAAAAATACGCAAGAACTATTGCCTGACAACGGTAGAGTGAGTGCAGTGAAATTTGATGATGGTTCAATTATCGAGGCCGATCTTGTGGTGATGGCAGTTGGCATTCGACCTAATATTGAACTTGCCAAGTCTAGTGGAATTTATTGTGACAAAGGTATTGTTGTCAATGATACGCTTCAAACCTATGATCCATCAATTTATGCTGTCGGTGAGTGCGTCCAACATAGAAATCTATGTTATGGACTAGTTGCGCCATTATTTGATATGGCAAAAATTTGTGCAAATCATCTGGCCAACTATGGCATTGGTCTTTATCTGGGCTCAGTCACCGCTACCAAACTCAAAGTAACTGGGGTTGATCTCTATTCGGCAGGTGATTTCAATGAATCTGAGGATGCAGAAGAAATTTTATTAAATGATGCAATCGGTGGAATTTATAAAAAAATTGTTGTTAAAAATAATAGAATTGTCGGTACAGTTTTATATGGCGATACTAAAGATGGTCCATGGTTTTTTCAGATGTTGCGAGATAGGAAATCAATTAAAGACATACGACAAAACCTTATGTTTGGCCAAGATAGTCTAGGTGATTTAGGGCATCAGGGTGAGACACAAATATCAAAAATGTCGGATGAAATGGAAGTTTGTGGTTGTAACGGTGTTCGTAAGGGTGAGATTGTAAAGGCAATTAAAGACAAGGGTCTTTTTACCATTGATGATGTCAAAAAACACACTAAAGCAGCCTCTAGTTGCGGTTCATGTACGGGCCTTGTTGAACAAATTTTGGTAACTTCGCTTGGCGGTGGTTATGCGCCGGAGAAAACAAATAAACCCATTTGTAATTGCACAGATTTAACCCATGAGGATGTAAGGAAAGAAATAAGACAAGAAAAGTTTTTATCAATACCTGAGGTTATGAAAGAGTTAGATTGGAAGTCTCTCAATGGTTGTGTGTCATGTCGACCAGCCTTAAATTACTACCTAATTTCGACCTGGCCGCATGAGGCAGTAGATGACCCTCAATCTCGATTCATTAATGAGCGAGTACATGCAAATATCCAAAAGGATGGTACCTATTCAGTTATTCCAAGAATGTACGGAGGGGTCACCACCCCAAAACAGCTTAAAAGAATTGCAGATGTTGCTGAAAAATTTAATGTACCTATGGTGAAAGTAACCGGGGGCCAACGCATTGATCTTTTAGGTATTCAAAAAGAACAGCTTCCAGATGTTTGGTCGGCTTTAGATATGCCCTCTGGTTATGCCTATGGAAAAAGCATACGTACAGTAAAAACTTGTGTTGGAACCGAGTTTTGCCGATTTGGAACACAAGATTCAACGCAAATGGGAATTGATTTAGAGAAGGCATTTGATCATATGTGGGCGCCCCATAAAGTTAAATTAGCTGTCTCTGGTTGTCCTCGAAATTGTGCTGAGTCAGGAATTAAAGATGTTGGCATTATTGGCGTTGATTCAGGTTGGGAAATTTATGTTGGAGGTAATGGAGGCATTAAAACCGAAGTTGCCCAATTTTTCTGTAAGGTCAAGACCAAAGAGGAGGTCATGGAATACGCAGGTGCTTTCATACAAGTTTATCGTGAAGAGGCGAGGTATTTAGACAGAACGTCTCATTGGGTAAAGCGAGTGGGTATGGATTATGTAAAAAGCAAAATTTTAGACGATGACAAGGGCCGAAAAGATGCCTACGAACGCTTGATGTTTTCTTTACAAGGTGCAGTAGACCCATGGTCTGAACGAGTCAAACATAAAGAGCAACACAAAGAATTTGAAACCATTAATATTGAATAAGGATTAGCGTTATGAGTTTTTGGAAAGCAGGTCACAAACCTACATTATTTTCAGCATTTTTATATTTTGATTTAAGTTTTATGGTTTGGGTTTTATTAGGGCCATTAGCAGTTCAGATAGCCTTTGATTTAAATCTTACATCAGCGGAAAAAGGTTTGATGGTAGCAACTCCGGTTTTATCAGGTGCTTTTTTAAGAATATTAATGGGAATCTTAGTTGAGCAATTCAAGCCAAAAATGGCTGGCGTTATAGGACAAATTATTGTTATTGTAAGTTTATTTGTTGCCTGGTTTTTTGG
>JABHXS010000087.1 GCA_018657165.1 Nitrosomonadales bacterium | reverse complement strand
TGTATTGCCTGCAAATGAAGGAAGAGGTTACGTTTTAAGGCGGATTATTCGTCGAGCTATTAGGCATGGATATAAGTTGGGTTGCAAAACACCATTCTTTAATAAACTTGTTCCATTAGTTTTACAACTAATGGGTGATGATAAAAGCTTAACTAAGCCAAAGGCTAAATTTATAGCAAACGAAATCTTGTTAGAGGAAGAGCGTTTCTTTGTCACCATAGAAAACGGGATGTCTATCCTCGATAATGCAATCAATGAAATTAAAGACAAAAACACAACGCTTCTTGATGGGGTAACTGCCTTTAAGTTACATGATACATATGGGTTCCCGCTTGACCTAACAGCTGATATTTGTCGTGAAAATAAAATTGAAGTTGACACAAAATCTTTTGAGAAATCCATGAAATCCCAAAAAACAATGGCGCGTGAATCTGGTAAATTTAAAAAAATCAAAACATTACCATACGAAGGTAGGGACACAGAATTTTTAGGTCATGACGAAATTAACTCATCATCAAAAATTTTGGGTATATTTAAAAATGAAAAAGAAGTCAAAGTAATAAAAAAGGGTGATGAAGCCATCCTAATTTTAGATAAAACTCCCTTTTATGCTGAATCAGGTGGTCAGATTGGTGATAGCGGGTGTATTGAATCAAGTAGCGCAAAATTTAATGTGCGAGATACGATAAAAATTAAAAAAAATGTATTTGGGCATATCGGTGTGCTTGAGTCTGGGTCTTTAACATATCATGAAAATATTAAGGCAAGTATAGATGAACAGAGAAGGAACAGCATTAAGCGAAATCATTCGGTGACCCACCTGCTCCACAAAGCACTCAGAATTGTTTTAGGTGCACATGTTGAGCAAAAAGGGTCTCTCGTAGATGACTTAAAAACACGATTTGATTTCTCTCATACAAAATCAATTTCAAATGAAGAAATTCATAAAATTGAATCTATTGTTAATAATGAAATTTTATTTAATCAAATGACAAATACCCAAATGATGCCTATTGAAGATGCTAAAAAATCAGGTGCCTTAATGCTTTTTGGTGAAAAATATGAATCAGAAGTCCGTGTATTACGTATCGGAAATAGCATTGAATTATGCGGTGGCACTCATGTAAAAAATACTGGTGATATTGGTCTCTTTAAAATTTATTCTGAAACGGGTGTGGCGTCAGGTGTGAGGAGGATTGAGGGAACATCGGGCTTAAACCTTATTAATCTTTTAAACGAACAAGAAAAAATATTAAATAAAATTTCTAAAGATTTAAATATAAATACCTCAGAAATACCCTCAAAAGTATCTAGTATTCTCTCTCAAATCAAAGATAATGAAAAAATACAAAGCCACCTAAAATCTCAATTAGCATTGAATCAGACTGATGAAATACTCTCAAAAACTATAAAGATAAATGATTTTGTTTATTTAAACGAGGTAATTGATAACCAAGGACCTAATGAATTAAGAGGGATGATTGATAAATTAAAACAAAAACTTAAAACAGCAGTTATAATATTAGCTTCAGTAAAGGATTCAAATGTAACTTTTGCTGTTGGCGTTACAGACAATCTTACAGATAAAATTGATGCAGGAACCATTGCTAAAATACTTGGAGAAAAGGTAGGAGGCAAAGGTGGAGGTAGAAAAAATATGGCAATGGCAGGTGGCACAAACATAAAATTAGTTCACGAAGCATTCAAGCTCGTCCAAAAAAATCTAAATACTTAAAGAATCTATAATAAATGAGCATTATCGTACAAAAATTTGGCGGTACATCAGTTGCTAATCCTGAAAGGATTAAAGCAGCAGCCAACATTGCAATTAAAACTTACAATCAAGGTCATCAGGTTGTTTTGGTTGTTTCTGCTATGTCAGGTGAAACCAACAAATTAATCACCCTGTGTGAAGAGATGATGACGAGCCCTGAATTAAGGGAGTACGATTCTATTGTTTCAACAGGGGAGCAGGTAACGAGTGGTCTTATGGCTTTGTCCTTAATAAATTTAGGTTTTAAAGCAAAAAGTTACTCGGGTCACCAAGTAAAAATTGAGACAGATGGAGCTCACAGTAAAGCAAGAATCCTTAACATTGAAGACACTAACCTAAAAAAAGATTTAAAAAATGGCTTTATTGCCGTAGTCGCTGGATTTCAAGGTGTGGACAAAAAAGGGAACATCACAACTCTTGGCCGTGGTGGTTCAGATACGACTGCTGTAGCGCTTGCAGCCGCTCTTAAGGCCGATGAGTGTCAAATCTATACTGATGTTGATGGGATTTATACAACGGATCCAAGAGTAGTTCCTGAGGCAAAGAAACTAAAATCTATTAACTTTGAAGAAATGTTAGAAATGGCTAGCCTAGGCTCTAAAGTCTTGCAAACAAGGTCAGTTGAATTTGCTGGAAAATACAAAGTAAAGCTCAGGGTTTTATCCAGCTTTTCACCAAACAACGAAGGTACAGAAATTAATTTTGAGGAAAAAAAGAATATGGAAGATCCAATTATTTCAGGTATTGCTTTCAACAGGGACGAAGCTGAAGTCAATATTCTCGGGGTGCCAGATATGCCAGGTATTGCATATCAAATATTAGGCCCTATTGCTGAAGCGAATATTGATGTTGATGTAATCATTCAAAATTTGGGTCAAGATGGACTGACTGACTTTACATTTACTGTTCAAAAAAATGACTTAACAAGAACCTTGAAAATTTTAAATGAAAACGTAAAGGATCATATTGGGGCCAGAGAGGTTAAGGGAGATGCCACAATAGCTAAGCTTTCAATTATTGGCCTTGGAATGCGGTCTCATGTTGGCGTAGCAAGTAAAATGTTTAGGGTGCTTGCTGAAGAAGGTTTAAATATAAGCACCATCTCAACAAGTGAAATTAAAATCTCAGTCATCCTTGAAGAAAAATCACTTGATAGGGCTGTTAAAGCGCTTCATAAAGCTTTTGATTTAGATAAAATTTAAGAGTATTGTTACGAAAATAGGAGAGCTGGCTGAGTGGTCGAAAGCACTTCCCTGCTAAGGAAGCATACGGGGTAAACCTGTATCGAGGGTTCGAATCCCTCGCTCTCCGCCA
>JABHXS010000069.1 GCA_018657165.1 Nitrosomonadales bacterium | reverse complement strand
GAAGAGATTACATCGATGGTCTTACTTCTTATCAATTCATTTTTAATTAAGTCAAAAAGCTCTTCCATTCTTGGCTGAATAACTTGAGATAGGGAAAGTGTAGTAATTTTTTTTGGTTCTCTGCCATCAACTAAAGGAATTTCAATAAGTTCATTAGCAGAAGCCATATTGGTCATCGCTGAACCATGGTTGATTTTAATATCCTCTGCAGATTGATTCGGGGTTCTGAAAGCGACTGATATGTCATTGGTGACTTGATCGCCTGCTATCGGAATGACTACTGTATGTTGGATTTGTCCATTCTTAATAACAGCAATATCTGTTGTACCCCCGCCTATATCGATAAGGCAAACACCTAGATCTCTTTCATCCTTCGTAAGCACCGCTTCAGCGGAGGCTAATGGCTGTAAAACTAGCTCCGTCACATCTAAGCCACATCGCTTAATACATTTAATAATATTTTGGGCTGCTGCAACTGCTCCTGTAATAATATGGACTTTTACCTCAAGCTTCATTCCACTCATTCCAATAGGTTCAATTATGTCATGTTGCTGATCAACAACATATTCTTGTGTAAGAATATGCAATACTTGTTGGTCTGGAGGTAATGTTATAGCTTGAGCTGTTTCAATAACCCTATCAATATCCATTTGAGAAACTTCAGAATCTTTTATTTTGACCATTCCATGTGAATTTAAACTTTTGATATGGCTGCCTGCTATCCCTGTATAAACATCCTTTATCTTACAGTCAGCCATTAATTCAGCTTCCTCAACAGCCCTTTGAATTGCTTGCATAGTACTTTCTATATTTACAACAACCCCTTTTTTTAACCCTTTTGAAATATGTTGTCCTAGCCCAATAATCTTAAGAACTCCATCTGGAAGTAACTCAGCTACAATAACTACAATTTTTGATGTCCCAATATCAAGGGCAACAATAAGGTCATTTTCATCTTTATTTTTAATCATAAGATTGTGCTATTCAAAGTATTATCTTTATTTTTCTTTTTGGTTTTTCTGACTGAGAATCCGTCTCTGTAACGCATATCAACATAATCAATTTCACTTTTTAATTCTGCCAATACAAATTGATAGTTTTCAATAAACCTTTTAACTTTGGTGGTTACGTTTCTCTTACCCAAAACCACCCTTATAAAGTTATTTGTTTTAATTTCCCATGAAAGTCTCTCAGAAAGTTTAATTATACTGATATGTATTAATTCTTTATCTAAAATTTTATTAATTTCTCTAAATTTAATAGTTATTTCTTTCACAAAATCCTCTGGCCCCATAAAAATGGGTAAATTATCTTCTGTTGAAGCAGTAAATATTTCACCTTTATCGTTGACAAGCCCCTTCCCATCCCATCTTGCAATTGGTTTGTGTTCTTCAATAATAACTTCTAATTGATCTGGCCATTTTCTCCTTAAATCTACATCCCTAACCCAAGGTAACTGTTTAAATGCTTTTCTAGCTTCGTATAAATTAATATTAAAAAAATTACCTTGAACGTATTCATTTGAAATTAAATTAATTTGGTCTCTATCTATATGTTGATATTCTCCTTTTATTAAAATTTCATTGATTGGGAGATTGGCATACTTAAAAATATGGTTTGCTATAAAAACAATGCATATAAAAATTAAAACAAAAACTACGTATGTAATTCTTTTTATTATGGATAAAGAATTAATCACAAGTCTCATCCAATATATCTAATACCAAATCGTCAAATTTTTTTCCTATAGTTTTGGCAGACATAGGCATCAGGCTATGATCAGTGAATCCAGGAATGGTATTCACTTCAATAAAAAATAAATTTTTCCTACCATCAACCATAAAATCAACTCGGCCATAACCCTTACAGCCTAGAGAAAAAAATGCATCAAGTGATTTTTGCTGAATTGTTTTGACAAAGTCTTCAGGTAAATTTGCTGGACAAATAAATTCTGTATCCTGACGATTATATTTTGCATCAAAATTATAAAATTTTGTTTTGGGTTTTATTTCTATTATGGGAAGCGGGGAATTATTTAGAATTGGAATTGCATATTCACTCCCATTTATATAGGCCTCAGCGATTATTGTTGAATCTATTTCTACTGCCAAATTAAATGCTTCTTTAAAATCTTTGTTATTTTTTACAATACTTACCCCCAAACTTGAACCTGATGAGGCCGGTTTTAGAATAAAAGCATCGCCTAAGTATTTTCTTATAATTGAATAATCATCTAAAGAATTAACCAGCATAAATAATGGGGTTGGCACGTTATCTTTAACCCATTGTTTTTTTGTTAAATACTTATTCATGCAAAGTGAAGAGGCAATTGCTCCATTTCCTGTATATGGAACCTTTAAATCATCCAAATATTTTTGTATTTTACCGTCTTCGCCATCTTTCCCATGAAGGCAAATAAAAACTCTATCAAATAATTTTAATTGCTGTAGATTTTCAGTTTTTGGATCAATGCCAATTGCATCAACGCCATTCCTCTTAAGAGACTTTAGAACAGATTGACCACTATTAATTGAAATCTCTCTTTCGTTTGAGGTACCTCCTAACAGAACAGCAACCTTGCCAAAATTATTTTTATTCATCAAAGATCCCCAATTATTTCAACCTCTGGTATCAATTTAATTTTTTTTTCTTTGAAAACAATTTCTTTTACATAATTTATTAAATCTTCAATATCTTTTGCTTTTGCAGATCCAAGATTAATAATAAAATTTGCATGTTTTTCTGAAATTTTGGCATCGCCAATCTTAAATCCTTTTAAACCACACTCTTCTATTAGTTTTGCTGCATGATTCTTTTCTGGGTTTTTAAATGTTGAGCCTGCTGAAGGCCAATTCAATGGCTGCGTGCTTTTTCTATGAACTAATAATTTCCTTATATCTTCTTCAGCTTCTTCTTTTTTACCTTTTGGAAAAGAAAACCATGCACCAACAAAATTTTCTTGTTCGTATTTCTTTACAATTTGCCTATATCCTACGTTAAATTCATTCACGTCTCGCTCAATCAACTCCCCTTTGGGGCTTATCATTTTTACTTTTTTAACATAGCCCCATATTTCTGATCCATAACAACCAGCATTCATTGCCAAAGCACCGCCAATTGTCCCAGGGATGCCTGATAAGAATGCTGAGTCAGAATACCCATCTTTAGCTACCAATTTAGAGAATTTAGAACAACTTAGCCCAGCCTCAGAATAAAATAATTCCCCCTCCTTAGAAAATTTATTCAACCCTTTGTGCATTACAATAGCAGTCCCTTTTATGCCATTATCTCTTACTAATATATTTGATCCTAACCCAATAAATTTTATCGGCCGTTGCACCTTCTCATTTTGAATTAACCGGGATAGAAAGTTAATGTCAGAACATATAACAAAATTTTCTGCGGCGCCTCCTACTTTCCAACTATTAAACTTTGTTAAGCTCACATTTTTATATACTTTATTTTTTTCCATCTTAGTCGCTTATAAATGACCTTACAAAGTTCGAAATATTTCCCGCCCCCATAATAAGAACTATTGAATTATTATTAACTTTGTTAAAAATAATTCTTTCTGCTGCTGAAAAGCTCGTAAGATATGTAGCTTTTTTTGTTTTTAATTTTTTAATTATATTCTTTGATGATATTTGATTAATTTTTAGTTCTCCCGCGGAATAAATATCAAACAAGAAAACTTGATTAGGTAGCTGAAGGACTCTGATTAATTCATCATAACAATCCCTTGTCCGAGAATATCGATGGGGTTGAAAAACTAAATTTATTTCCTTCCTAGGGTAAGCTTTTTTTGTTGCTTTAATTACCGCTTCTAATTCTGTTGGATGATGGCCATAATCATCAATAACCGTTATATTTTTTTGGTTCTTACTAATATTTTCGTATACCTCATACCTTCTTCCAACACCTTCAAATTTAGTTAATGCATTTTTAATGGCCTTTATTGAAACTTGGTACTCAAGTGCAATTGCAATTGCTGCAAGTGTGTTTCTTACAAAGTGAACTCCTGGGAAGTTTATTGACACTGTAAATATTTTTTTGGAATATTTTTTATCAACCACTCTAAATTTAACTTTTCTGCCCTCATGAGCAATGTCTATTGCCCTAATTTGAGCTTCTTTTGAAGTTCCGTAGGTAACTATAGGCCTTAAAATTTTTGGGATAACAGACTTTAAATTTTTATCATCAATACATAAAAAAATGTTTTCGTAAAATGGTGCTTGATGAATAAAATCAACATATGTTTGCTTCAATCTTTCAAAGTCTCCCTGATAGTTTTCAAGGTGATCTCTGTCTATATTTGTTACCACTGTATTAATTGGATTTAAATGAAGAAATGATGCATCTGATTCATCAGCCTCAACAACCATTACATTGCTCTTGCCAAGCTTTGCATTCTTCAGCATCGAATTTAATTTCCCCCCAATAACATAGGTAGGATCAATTTTAGCTTCAGTTAATATCGAGGCTATAAGGCTTGTTGTTGTTGTTTTTCCATGTGTTCCAGCAACTGCAATACCTTTTTTAAAGCGCATTAGCTCAGATAACATTTCAGCTCTCGAGATTATAGGTATTTTATTTTTTTTTGCTTCTATTATTTCTGGATTATTTCTTGGAATTGCATTTGAGAATACTACCGTATCAACTTTTTTTACATTACTTTTGTCATGTTGAGAATAAATTTTTATGCCTAACTTTTTCAGTGAATTTATTGAGTCAGAAGTTGTTAGGTCAGATCCACTAACGATAAAGCCTAATGTTTTCATTACTTCCGCAATCCCGCTCATCCCCGATCCGCCAATACCTATAAAGTGTATTTTTTTAATTTTATTTTTCATTTAATAAGAGAGGTACATGCTTTAAGAATTTCATTGCATGAATCATACCTTTGGAGTTGTTTTGCATTCATTGCCATATTCTTACATTTTTTCCTATCTAGTTTAGTTAAGAAATCCATCAATTTTTTCTCTAAATCCTTTTCTCTAATAATATAAGCGGCACCTACATCCTCAAGGATTTTAGCATTAAAATATTGATGGTCATCAACGGCAAATGGGTATGGGATTAAAATGCTGGCTGTTCCTGATTGAATCATTTCTGAAACAGTTAAGGCCCCTGATCTCGCAATCACAATATCTGCCCAGCTATATTTCTTATCCATATCAAAAATATACTTTTTGATCTCCACTTTAAACTTGGCATTCTTATAAGCTTGATCTAATAAATCAAACATATTTTCACCGGATTGGTGGATGACGGATATTTTATTTTTTTCATTTATTTTTTTAAAAACAGGTGGTAGATGTTGATTAAAAACTTTAGCGCCCAAACTGCCGCCAAAAACTAAAACCCTAAGAGGTCCTTTTCTATTTAAAAACCTTTTTTTGGGGCCACTTATTTTCTGAACCTCCTTTCTTATTGGGTTACCTATTATTTGTGAACCTTTCAAACTATTTGTGAAAGCTGAATAATTTATATCAGAAATATAGGATAAAACCTTGTTTGTTAACCCAGGAATTGCATTTTGCTCATGTACGATAAGCTTTATATTAAGAACTTTTGCAGCCAATGCTGCAGGAACAGAAACATAACCTCCCATTACAATTAATAATTTTGCCTTTGAAAGCCATAATGCTTTTATTGCTTGAATTGTTGATATCATCAATATGAAGGGTAACTTAATCATTTTTATCAATCCCTTATTCCGCACACCAGAAATTGACAAGGGGGTGAATTGAAATTTTGTTTTATTTATTAATTTATTTTCCATGCCTTTTGGGGTTCCTAGCCATGAAATTTTATATCCATTCTTTTGTAAATATTCAGCAATAGCAATTCCTGGATTAATATGTCCTCCTGTCCCAGCTGCCGCAATCATAATATTTACTTTTTTAATAAAATTGTCCTCGCATATTTCTTCTATTTTCAAAGTCAATTTTTAAAACAATAGCAATTGCAATCATATTCATCAAAATGCCTGTTCCACCATATGACAAAAGAGGCAAGGTTAAACCTTTTGTTGGGAAAAGCCCTAAATTTACACCCATGTTTATTATGCCTTGTATTCCAAACCATAAGCCAATACCTTGTGCCATTAATGCTGAAAAAGGTTTCTTATTTTGTATGGACTCTTTAGCAATTCCAAACATCCTAACAACCAAAAATGCAAATAAAATTATTATTATTGAGACTCCCAATAAACCAAATTCCTCGCCTATCACTGCTAAAATAAAATCAGTATGCGCCTCAGGTAAATATTGTAATTTTTCAACACTTGCTCCTAGTCCCGAACCAAAAAATTCCCCCCTACCGAATGCCATCAATGAATGAGTTAATTGATAACTATTACCTAGTGGATCATCCCAAGGGTCTAAAAATCCAATAATCCTTTCAAACCTATATGGCTCCAATTTAATAAGATAATAGATAATAACTGGTGCAAAAAACAATAAACTAAAAAAAATTTTATATGTGAGCCCTCCTAAAAATAATAGCCCCATCGCTATAACTGTAATTACCGTAAATGCTCCAAAATCAGGTTCTAGAAGAAGTAGAAATCCTGTAAGCACAATTATTCCTAACATGGGAAGAAAGCCCTTAACAATTGTTCTCATTTGTTTAGATTTTCTTAAGACGTAATCTGAGGCGTACATTACAGTAAAAAGCTTTACAAGCTCTGATGGTTGAAAGTTAATGATAATTAATGATATCCATCTTTTACTACCATTTACTTCTTTACCAATACCAGGAATCAGCACTAAAACTAGTAAAATTAATCCAAATATAAATAAAATTGGAGCTATTTTTTGCCAAAAATATATAGGAACTAAAAAAGCAACATACCCAAGAATAAAACCTATCAATATATATATTGATTGTCTCATTAAGTAATGGTAACTATTAAAATTAAGTGCTTTACTACTTGCAGCTATATCAACTGATGAGGAGTAGACCATAACAAGCCCAGACCCTAGCAGGAGAAGTGCCGCCCATACTAAATTGTAATCATATATTGGTAAATTATAATTTGTTTGGGCTGAGAATATTTTCATTATCTTAGGGCATGAACTATTTTCTTAAAATGTTCACCGCGATCAATATAATTTTTATACATATCATGGCTCGAACAAGCTGGAGATAACAAAATGATATCTCCCGAATGAGCATGATTAAATGCTTCAGATACAGCATGGTTCAAATCATTACACATAGAGATTTTTAATTTGCTTAGATTTTTAAATAATTTTTTAAAAATTAAGGCGTCTTTCCCAATAAGCAACAGCTGAGAAACATTTTTTGTTACATATTTTTTTAATGGTTCCATGGATAATTTTTTACTATCGCCACCCACAATTAAAAAGATATTTTTATTTTTTAAAAATTCTAAAGCCGCCACTGTTGATGCAGCATTGGTTGCTTTAGAATCGTTATAAAATTTGATGCCATCAATATCTCTTACCCACTCAAGACGATGTGGTACACCTTTAAAACTCATTATTGCATCTTGGTATTTTATAAAAGATAAGTCCAAACATCTAAATGCTGCAAAAGCCGCTGCGATATTTAATTCATTGTGCATACCTATTAAATTTGAATCATCAATATTTACCTCAAAACCTTTATTATCAACAATAAATTTACTATTTTTAATGGATTGAACAATATACTCTCGTTTAGATATTTCATTTGGAATCTGCGTTTCGATATTTTTATCTTCTTCATGCTTGAATGTGATATCGGCAAACCTTTGAGGTAATATTTTTAGTAAATTACTATTAACAACTTGCCTAATACTTGATTTTAATAAGGTTATTTTTGATTGTAAGTAATCATCCATATTGTCATGCATATCCAAATGATCTTCTGTGAAATTTAAAAAAATACCCACATCAATTTTTCTTCCTGGAAGTCCATTTTTGCTAAAAGGATTTAATTGAAAACTTGATACCTCAAGCACTAAAACATCTATATCCTCTAGGTCATTAATTAAATCTAGAGGAGGAATGCCAAGATTTCCCAGTGCTTTAGTTTTGTATCCAGCTTTTAACAATAAATGCTCTAAAAATAAGCAGGTAGTTGTCTTGCCATTCGTTCCAGTAACACCAATAACTTTTAAATTGCTTGAGCTACAAGACAAATGTTCCAAGAATAAAGATATATCATTAATAATGTTTAATTCATGGCCAAATTTTTTTACCTCTTTAGGATTTACTCCGGGACTTAAAAATATATGTGATTTTCCATTTAAAAATTCAAATTTTATATCACCTGTAAAAAAATCTTCAATATCTAAATTTTTTAATAAGCCCTTTTGTTCTTTTATTGATTTATTCTTGTCGTATACACTAACTTTAAATAATTTTTTTTTAAATTCTATTTGCTTTGTTAAATAATTGATGCCAGACAAGCCAGATATACCAAGACCTACAACAAGAATATGTTTAATTTTTTTAAGAGCACAATCTTTTGAAGATTTTTTAGTGTTCATTAACGAATCTTGAGGCTTGCTAATCCAATAAGAACAAGCATCATCGTTATGATCCAGAATCTTACAACAACTTGTGTTTCTTTCCAGCCTTTTTTTTCAAAATGATGATGCAATGGAGCCATCATGAAAATTCTTCTTCCTTTTCCATATTTTTTCTTTGTATATCTAAAATATGAAACTTGAAGCATGACCGAAATTGTCTCTACTACAAAAACACCCGCCATAATTAATAAAACCAATTCTTGCCTTACAATCACTGCTATCGTCCCCATTGCCGCTCCAATAGACAATGAACCAAGATCCCCCATAAAAACTTCTGCCGGGTATGCATTAAACCAAAGAAAACCAAGGCCTGCTCCAGCAAGCGCTGCAGAATAGATAACCAATTCACCAGCACCATTTATATAAGGTATATCAAGATAATCAGAAAAAATGATATTGCCTCCTAAATATGCAAAACCACCCAAAGCGCTTATGATCATAACAGCCGGCATAATTGCTAAGCCATCTAATCCATCCGTTAGATTGACGGCATTACTACTTCCTACCACCACTAAGTATGTCAAAATTGTAAAACCAAAAAACCCCAACGGTATAGTTAAGTCTTTAAAGAAAGGAATTAAAAGGGAGGTTTCTTGAATAGAACTTGCATTTAAAAAAAGATATATAGCAATGCTTATAGCGATAATCGACTGTAAGAAATATTTAGTTAATGCAGGCATTCCATCAGAATTTTTTTGCCTTATTTTACTTAAGTCATCAACTAGACCAATCATACCAAAGGCAGTTGTAACAAAAATTATAAGCCATATATATTTATTCGAAAGATCTGCCCAGAGCAAAGTTGATATTAAAATTGATATTAAAATTAACCCCCCTCCCATTGTAGGTGTTCCCATTTTTTCTATATGTGTTGTGGGTCCATTCGCCCTAACATATTGACCAAAACTATACTCCCCTAGTTTTTTTATATACCAACCCCCAAAAATAAATGAAATTAATAGTGCTGTAATTACTGACAAAACTGCACGAAGAGAAAGATAACTGAAAACATTCATCATCGAGTAATCATTAGATAGCCATTTAAAAAATTCGTATAACATAATTTTATTCTCTCAAATTCATTTAATTACTTTTTTAACCACTTCTTCCATCTTCATTGACCTT